>JBMTLM010000008.1:0-19022 GCA_049431185.1 Bacteroidia bacterium
GTCTGGGTGCTGTACATCGGGTGGTGGGCCACGATGGCAGAGCACTGCAACGCCAGTGCGGTTTGCAGCCAGCCGTCCCACCAGGCATCGAGCAGCAGCGCTCGCGGCAAGTCGGGCGCGCTGGCACGGGCGCCGGCGAGCGCCTCGGGCTTGAAGGAACTGAGCAGCGGCGGGCGACTCTGTCCGCTCCACAGCCGCGCGGCCAGGGCTGCCACGGCCTGGCCGGTGACGCTCTCGAGCCCTGGGGTGGGCTTGATTTCGATGTTCAAAGCATGGCCGTTGGCCAGACAAAAGCGGGCCAGTGCGGCCAGGCTGCACGGTGGCTCGCCGGCGTATTCGGGCGAGTGCCAGGTGCCAGCGTCCAGCAGCGAGAGATCGCTCCATGGGCGCTGCCCACCCAAACCGCTGGCCCCGGTGGTGCGCTCCAACGTGGCATCGTGCAAAAGAAACACGGTGCCGTCGCTGCTGAGCTTGGCATCGCACTCGAACATGCGGTAGCCATGGCTGGCGCCCAGCCGGAAGGCGGCCAGCGTATTTTCGGGAGCGAGCTTGCCAGCGCCGCGGTGGGCGATCCAGTAGGGGTAGGGCCAGTGCGTCATGGTCGGGGAGGGTGCGTCAGCGGGCGATCCGACGTCCGGTGGTCGCGTCGAAGTGGTGCAGCCGATCGGGTCGGGCTGTGGCCTCAAAGCGCTGGCCCGGCCGCGGTGCACTCACCGATTCGTCCAGTCGCAGCGTGAGGGCTTCATCGCCGAGCAGGGCGTGGACCAGCCTTTCGGCGCCGAGCAATTCCACGGTCTGAGCCAGCAGGGGCCAGCCGCTGCCCGGACTCAGGTCCATGTGCTCGGGCCGTATGCCCAAGATCTGACCGGCGGGCACACCGGGTGCATCTTTGAGCAGGTTCATGGGTGGCGAGCCGATGAAGCTGGCCACAAAGGTGCTGGCCGGCTGGCTGTAGACCTGCTCGGGCGTGTCAAACTGCTCCATCCGCCCGTTGTTCATGACGATCATGCGCTGGGCCAGCGTCATGGCTTCCACCTGATCATGGGTCACAAACAGGCTGGTGATTCCCAATTCCCCGTGCAGCTTTTGGATCTCCAGACGGGTCTGGGCGCGCAGCTTGGCATCGAGGTTGGACAGCGGCTCGTCAAACAAAAACACCTGAGGCTGTCGTACGATGGCCCGGCCCATGGCCACGCGCTGCCTCTGCCCGCCAGACAACTGTCTGGGCTTGCGCTCGAGCAGGGCCGACAGTTCCAAGATGCCGGCAGCCTTGCGCACCCGCTCCTCAATTTCTTGCTTGGGCAGCTTTTGAATCTTCAGGCCATAGGCCATGTTCTCAAACACGCTCATGTGGGGATAGAGCGCGTAGTTCTGGAACACCATGGCGATGTCGCGCTCGGCCGGTTCAAGCGCATTGACCACACGCTCGCCAATCAGAATTTCACCGCCTGTGATTTCTTCGAGGCCCGCGACCATACGCAGCAGCGTGGACTTGCCACAGCCCGAGGGCCCGACGATGACCACGAACTCGCCGTCTTCGATGCGGGCGTTCACGCCATGGATGACCTGCAGCGACTGCTTGCCCTGCGTGTATTGCTTGATGATGTTGCGCAGCGTCAGCGTTGCCATGATTTACTTTTCGGTATCGACCAGGCCCTTGACGAACCATTTTTGCATCAGTATGACCACCAGCGCCGGCGGCAGCATGGCCAGCATGGCGGTGGCCATGACCACGTTCCATTCGGTGTAGGCCTCGCCAGCGATCAGTCGCTTGATGCCCAGTACCACCGGGTACATGCTCTCGTCGGTGGTCACCAGCAGGGGCCAGAGGTACTGATTCCAGCCATAGATGAACTGGATCACAAAGAGCGCAGCGATCGAGGTCGCCGACATGGGCAGCAACACATCCACAAAAAATCGCATGGGTCCGGCTCCGTCGACCCGCGCCGCCTCGACCAATTCGTCGGGAACCGTCAGAAAGAACTGGCGAAACAAAAACGTGGCGGTGGCCGAAGCAATCAGTGGCACAGTCAGTCCGGCGTAGCTGTACTTTTCGTCGGCGTTACGCACAACGTGTCCGTTCCAAGGATATATTTTACGCTCGGTAACACGTTCGTAAACGGTATTGCCGATCAGACCCAAGGCCGCGTATTCCCACTCCGCTTCGGTGGGTAGACGGTATCGGGGCAACAGGATACCATCTTCCATGACCACTTTGCGCGTATCACGATTGGGGTTGTAGTCCACCAGAAGGTCTTTAACCAGACCTTCGTATTGACCTGCCAGATAAGCATCCGTGTTGAAGTTGTCTTCGTTGATCTGGGCGGGGTTCACTCGCAAAATGCCTTCACGAATCAAAATCTGTTCGTTCACGCGATCGGTCCTCCATGCGCAATAATCGTTGGCTTGAAGCCAATTTACACCCACCACTGGGTAATCGTTATAGGCTGGGTGGCGCAAATACAACTCTACGTAAGGCTCATTGAATCCTACTTTTGAACGCCATACCAACGTATCGGGCAGCGCGCGCTTGTATACTTCGGGATAATCGGTGCCATATACGCGATCTAGCCAATAGAGGTATTCACGGTAATGGAGATTTGAAACCTCGGACTCATCCATGTAAAACGAAGAAACGGTGACCCTTCTGGGGATGTTTGACCAATCGATGGTGATATCCTGTTCGGTACGTCCCATGGAGAAGGTACCCCCTTCAATCAACACCAATCCTGGCCCTGTTTCCTGTTCGGTGTATTCGACTTTCTCAAAACCGCCGTTTTGTTCGTCATTGTAATTCCAACCAGTGGAGGTGGATTTTTCACGACCTCCGCAAGATGCGATAAACACCGTAGCTGTTAGCAGCAAAGGTGTTACATATGACATTTTTTTCATGATGGTATGATGGATTCTTTAATTGTTACGCTTTAAGTTATAACTAGAAGGATGGGCAGCTTATTGTCCTGAATCGCTTCTTTTTAGGTCTGCACTCAAACTGGATACCGAGACTGATTTCGTGGGATCCGGCGGTCGCGTTGTTGGTTAGCTTTTAAATGGTTACATCGTAAGAATAGCCAAATTTAAACAAAACTTTTTTAACTCCAACCAAGGCAATGAAAGATTCACCACTCCAGCTGGCGGTTCCAGCCCCGCCAAAGTTGGATCGCATCCACAGACCGCCAATCATTGGAGACTTTAAAACATAAACCCCTAGATTCAACTGATTGGCACTACCTTGTTGTTGGTATAATACATTGGGAGACACATAAGTACCTTCTGCGCGAGAGGCTGCATAGCGATACACACGGGTGTCTCCAACGGGCAACATGGCGCCAAAGTGGGCGGTGATTTTCATGGGCAGTGCGGAGGAACCTTCCACGATGAACGCCTCATCGGGCTGGGTCAGGTGATTCACGGCCACGCCACCATAACCCTTTGAGCTATAGGCCAATATGCCAGCCGAGAAGTCGGGATAAGATTTATTAAGTTCCGATGGTCGATTTTCCTGGGTATTGTAAACAAAACCATATCGGGGATCGATTTGGTCACCGAAATACAATTTGTCCCAATCTAGTTTTTTCTGCATCAATGTCGCCTGCATCCCCATACGGATCGAGAAGTCGCGGCTAACGTTCAGTTGATAGGAATACATACCGCTGATGGAGGTGGTATTGATGGTGCCATCACCGGCTTTATCATTCATGACAATCAAACCCAATCCACCTGACAGATTATCAATATGTTGGTCATATGAAACGGACGAGGTGATGTAGGTCTTGTTCAACGCAGGCCATTGATTTCGGTAGTTGATACCAATCCTAGGACAGCGGGCGGAGCCAGCAAAAGCAGGATTTAAATACAACGGTGCCGCATAGAACTGGCTGAACTGAGGATCTTGAGCCTGAACCTTTTCCAACTGAAAGATGGTTGAAAAAACAATGGTGGCGGCCAACAGGGATAGATAGCGCATAGGTGCAATGGTTTTGACTGACTTATACGGCATTGGAGAAATAGGTTTCAATTCAGTCAAATAATGCGATTTCAACAATTACTACCATTTGATTAACAACTTTTTCCATGATATTATTGTTAACAAAGGGTTACAAAAATAAGAGTATTAAAATTTAATAACCAAATATAATAATTCGCATGATTGTTTGTTATAGAGCCAATGATTGTGGATGCTTACATTTGTTGCAACAATGAACTTTTTACTTATGTGCCTTAATTACAGATTTTTAGTTGCCATATTATCGTTTTTTTTAGCCCTAAACGGAATCACCTTTGCTCAGAAAAAGTCTACTGAGAAGGTAACGCTGAAATGGTCAAAAGATGTTGTTTTGACTTCGGAGGGATTGGAAGGGAAGACCATGATGCATTTTGAGGGTGCCCAGTTTGACGGAAGTTCGAACTCTTTTCCCTATTTCGTGAAACGGTTACCTAATCCACACTTAGGATTCCAAACACAGGTTGTATTGATGAATCCAGTTTTTGAGCCGGTTTTAACGTCTTCGGAAGTCGATTGGTCCAAAATCTCATCGCAGGTTGAAGTATATGCGCAGGTGTCATTTGAAAAAAAGGCGGAGTATCTAGGTGTTTCTTTGATACATTTCATCATTGATGCTGCTGGACAAAAGCAAAGATTGGTTTCTTTCGAGTTGCGATTTGATCCCGGAGTGCCGCTAGTAAAGACATCATCCAGGTTGGGTGCATCCAATGTTTCCAACAGTGTGTTGTCATCCGGCACGTGGGTAAAACTAGCCGTCAACCAAACGGGGGTGTATAAAATCACGGCCGCCCAAATGAGCCAATACGGTTTGGATCCCGGTCAAGTCGATCCTGCCCAAGTACGGTTGTTTGGCAACGGTGGCGGCATGCTCCCCAGGCTTAACAGTAAATTCAGGCACGATGACTTGGCTGAAAACGCCATTGAGGTTTTTGATGGGGGAGTGGCCGGAAAATTTGATGGTAACGATTACATTTTGTTTTATGGCGAAGCTTCCACTTCATGGTCATTGGATGCCAATGGCAAATTCGTGCATGAACTGAACCTGCTATCCGATGTCACTTACTATTTCCTGACGCCTCAATTGTCGGCACCAGCCCCACCCAAGCGGATTGCCAATCGCGCTTCATCCTCCTTAGTGCCCAATCATTTTGTTTCCGACTTTGACGATCGTCAATTTCACGAGGTGGAGCGTTTCAATTTCATTAAGTCAGGTCGCCAGTGGTACGGTGAGCAATTCGATGTGAACCTCACCCAGTCCTTCAATTTCAATTTTCCAAACATTCTTCCAAACGCTCGTGTACATGTCAAATCAAACCTGATCGCACGCTCGTTTTCTCAAAGTTATTTCAGGTTGAACTACAACGGGCAAACGATTCTACAGCAAAACATTCCAGCGGTCGGGTCATCTTATACATCAGACTTTGCCGACGAGGATATCGATACGGTGTCTCTTACCCCGGTAGGTGCTGACGTTAACCTTTCCCTGACTTATTTTCCAACCACCTCCACGTCGGTCGGATATTTGAATCATCTCATCGTGAATGCCAGGCGTTCGTTGGTCATGTCGGGTGCTCAGATGAGCTTTCGAAACATTGCTTCAGCTGCACCTGGTAAGGTATCGCAATTTACCCTGTCTGGTCAATTGAATAATGTGCGCATATGGGATGTTACAGATCCAACCCAGGTGATTCAGCAAGTGACAACCGCTCCGGGGCAATTCGTTGTGGCCACAGATTCACTGTTGGAGTTTATCGCTTTCAGCGGAGCAACATTTAATTCACCGTCTTTTGCTGGAGGGGTTTCCAACCAGAATCTTCACGGCTTGGGTCCGGTGGATATGGTCATTGTGACCCATCCATCTTTTGAATCCGAAGCTACTCGTTTGGCCGAATTTCACAGGGATCAACATAACCTGCGAGTGGCATTGGTCAAACCGCAGGAAATCTACAACGAGTTTTCTTCGGGCGCCCCGGATTTGGTGGGCATCCGTGACTTTATCAGGATGTTTTATAATCGTGCCAACAATCCTGCTGATTTACCCAAGTACCTGCTTTTGTTCGGTGATGGTTCTTACGATAACAAGGGCAACGGTCCATCCAACACCAATTTCATACCTACGTACCAATCGTTAAATTCCATCTCGCTGATACGATCTTATGTTTCCGATGATTTCTTCGGATTCTTGGATGATAACGAGGGCGATTGGGATGACGCTGTGACGGATTTATTGGATATCGGAGTCGGCAGGTTTCCTGTGAAAACACTGGATGAAGCACGTACGGTGGTGAACAAAACGATTGACTATGCCACGCCCGGAACGATAACGGAGGGCACTACCACATGTGCTGAATCGAATACTTCCAGCCTCGGAGATTGGCGCAATGTGATGTGTTTCATCGCCGATGACGAGGACGCGGGTTTGCATTTGAACCAATCCAACGGTTTGGCCAACTATGTGCGCAACAACCATCCTGCGTTCAATATCGACAAGATTTTCATTGATGCATACAATCAGGTTTCCACACCTGGTGGACAGCGTTATCCGTCCGTCAACGAAGCCATCAACCGCAGAGTGGGAAAAGGTGCCTTAGTCATCAATTACACGGGTCATGGCGGTGAAACGGGATGGACGGCGGAGCGGATTTTGGATAATAGCATGGTGAGCTCCTGGAAAAACAAACGCAAGCTGCCACTGTTTATCACTGCCACCTGTGAGTTCAGCAGATATGATGATCCCGGAAGGACTTCCACCGGAGAGTTGGTGCTGATTGGAAGCGAGGCCGGAGGGGTTGCGCTCATGACCACCACGCGTTTGGTATACGCCGCCCAAAACGGCGTTTTGAATTCCGTGATGATGAGTCATTTGTTTGATGAGGTGAATGGCCAGTTACAAAGGCTTGGGGACGTTTATGTAACTGTTAAAAACGATAATAGCGTTTTGGCTGGAGGCATCAATCCGCGTAATTTTTCATTGTTGGGAGATCCTGCATTGCGATTGGCAGTGCCTCAATACGAGGTGGTCACCACGGCCATTAATGGTGCTGTACCGGTTCCTGACGGCGATACCTTGTCGGCATTGCGCAAGGTCACCATCGCCGGCGAGGTTCGCCAAAACGGCCAGAAGCTTACCAATTTCAATGGTATCGTTTATCCCACCGTTTTTGATAAGGAAGAATCCGTGGCCACGCTTGGTAATGATGGATCAAGTCCCATCGTCAATTTCACCTTGCGTAAAAATGCGGTTTATCGTGGCAAAGCCAGTGTCGTAAACGGCGACTTCACCTTCACCTTTGTGGTGCCACGTGACATTGCCTACAACCTAGGACGTGGTCGCATCAGCTACTATGCCCACAACGGAGTGGAAGATGCTGCAGGCCACTATGACAGCGTATTGGTAGGCGGTTCCTTTTCTGGTGCCGCACAGGACAATGAAGCGCCACAGGTACAGCTTTTCCTCAACGATGAAAAATTCGTTTATGGTGGATTGACCAATCCTAATCCGGTAATCCTCGCATTGGTTTCCGACTCCAACGGCGTCAATACCGTCGGGAACGGCATTGGTCATGATATCACGGCCACCTTGGATAATGACCCTAACACCATTTTTACGTTGAACGATTATTATGAAGCGGATCTCGATGACTACACCAAAGGTCGCGTGGTTTACCCGATGAGTGGGCTCGCCGAGGGCAAACACACACTGAAATTCAAAATCTGGGATATTCACAATAACTCGACCGAAACGCTAACCGAATTCACCGTGGCATCGTCTGCCACGCTGGCTTTGGATCGCGTCTTGAATTACCCCAACCCCTTTACTACAAAAACATCATTTTTCTTCGAGCACAACCGTCCTTGTGGAAACCTGGATGTGCAAGTGCAGATCTTCACCGTGTCGGGTCGATTGATCAAAACCATCAACCAAGCAATCGCGTGTGAAGGATATCGTTACGATGGGATCCAATGGGATGGTAGAGACGATTTTGGCGACCCCATCGGTCGAGGGGTTTATGTTTACCGTTTGAAAATCAGGGATGAGAGTGGCAGTGTGGCTGACAAGTTTGAGAAGCTCGTTGTACTCAAGTAATCCCCGTTCCATCTATTTAACTTATATTTGCCTTCCATTCATCAAATTATGAAAAGCGTTTTCAAAAGCATTATACTGTTGGTGGTCGTTATGGGTACTTTTAACGGATCGACATTTGCCCAATATAACAGGGATGAGTTGTTAGGACAACTGAACACCATCACCACAGCCGTGCCCTTTCTGATCATCTCACCGGATGCCCGTGCCGGAGGAATGGGAGATGCCGGTGTTGCAAGTTCAGGAGATGTGAATTCCATCCATTGGAATCCCGCCAAACTCGCTTTCATGAAAGAAAAAATGGCATTCGGCGTTTCCTATACCCCATGGCTGCGTAAACTGGTTCCTGATATCAACTTGGCTTATGTTTCTTTTGCCAAGCAACTCAAAGGCGATCAGGCCATCGGCGCCTCTTTACGTTATTTTTCACTTGGAAACATCACCTTTACGGATGCCACGGGTGTCGAAATCGGTCAGTTCGATCCCGCTGAGTTCGCTTTCGATGTGGCATATTCGAGGAAACTGAGCGAGAATATCTCCGGCGGCATCGCACTGCGCTACATCAATTCCAATCTTACTGGAGGATTTACCGTCGAGAACAATACCACCAAGGCGGGACAATCCGTTGCTGCCGATATCAGCGCCTTTTACTCCAAAGAGATTGAAATTGGAAACAAGGATGCAGATTTTTCGGTTGGCATGAACATTTCCAACATCGGCTCCAAAATCTCCTATACGGAAACCGGCCGAAAGGATTTCATCCCTATCAACCTGCGTCTGGGGCCTAGTTTGAACTTCAAGCTCAACGAATATAATGAATTGGCGGTTGTGGTTGATTTTAACAAGCTCCTGGTGCCTACGCCTCCGATTTATTCTGATTCCATCAGTAATGGCGAACAGCAGATCCTTTATGGAAACAGTCCCGATGTCAGTGTTGCGCAAGGTATTTTCCAATCCTTCAATGATGCACCTAATGGCGGCAAGGAGGAATTGCAGGAGGTAAACATTGCCGGTGGTATTGAATACTGGTATGATCGCCAGTTTGCTTTCCGGGCCGGTTATTTCCATGAGCACGAGAATAAAGGCAACCGAAAGTATTTTACTTTGGGCGCGGGTTTAAAATACAATGTGTTCGGTTTGGATTTTGCCTATTTGATTCCTACCGACCAACGCAATCCACTTGAAAACACATTGCGATTCTCACTCACATTCGATTTCAATCGAAGCGATAGTGAGGATGGTGAGTAAAACACCACGATGAAAGTAAGGGTCGGATTTGGTTTTGATGTACATCGCCTAAAAGAGGGTAGACCGTGCATCATAGGAGGCATTGAGATCCCCAACCATTTTGGTCCTGATGGACACTCCGACGCTGATGTGCTGATTCATGCCATTTGTGATGCATTACTTGGTGCAGCGGGATTACGTGACATCGGCTATCACTTTCCGGATACGGACGCTAGTTTCAAGTCGATTGACAGCAAAATATTGCTTTCAAGGGTTGTTGTCCTTTTGAAAGACAAGGGTTTTTCCATCGGCAACATTGATTCCACCCTGGTGATGGAGCAGCCGCGCATCAACCCCCACGTGGATGCCATGAAGCAAGTGTTGGCACAGGTGATGGGCATTGGCGAGGAGGATATCGCCATCAAGGCCACCACCAACGAGAAGATGGGATTCATTGGAAGGGGTGAAGGGGCCACGGCATATGCAGTGGCGCTCATCAGTAAATGATATCCGATGAAAAACGTAAAACAGGAAATTTCTTATCAATTGTATGACTCCTCTTCTGAGTTGGAGTCAAAAGATCAAGAGCTATTGGAGGCGGCAGTGGCGGCAACGGATACGGCCTATGCCCCTTATTCCAAATTCCATGTGGGTGCCGCCGTGCTACTGGAGAACGGCGAAGTGGTGCAAGGTAGTAACCAGGAAAACGCGGCCTATCCCTCCGGATTGTGTGCTGAGCGCGTAGCGCTTTTTGCAGCAGCGTCGCATTACCCTGAAACCACCATCAAGGCGGTGGCCATAACCGCCTGCTTCAACGATTCCAATGAGCTGTTGGCGGTCAGTCCTTGCGGCGATTGTCGTCAGGTTTTGGCAGAATATGAACATCGGTACCAATCCGGCATCAAAATGATTTTGACCGCCGGTCAGGGTAAGGTCATGGTAATTGAGGATGCCAAAACCCTCTTGCCGTTGATGTTCAATGCCGACAATATGAAGCGGTAAGGCCCCCTACTTTTTAATATAAGTGATTGGTATTCAAAATTAAAGCCTTTTGCATGAAGGTTTTTCTTATTTTTGCACCCATAAGATTTATGCGACATGGCTAAGACGAAATTCGACAAGGAGACCTATCTTTTTTGGTACGAGCAAATGTATCTGATGCGTCGTTTTGAAGAACGTTCAGGTCAACTGTACGGCATGCAGAAAATCAAAGGTTTTTGCCATTTGTACATCGGCCAAGAGGCGGTGATGGCTGGTGCCATGACTACCCTGCGCAAGGAGGATGCCATGATTACCGCCTATCGTGATCATGCACATGCCTTGGCAAAAGGAATCCCTGCCAACGAAGTGATGGCGGAATTGTATGGAAAGATTACCGGATGCTCTAAAGGCAAAGGCGGATCAATGCACATGTTTTCGAAGCCACATCGATTTTTCGGTGGGCATGGCATCGTTGGCGGACAAATTCCGTTGGGAGCGGGCATTGCATTTGCGGAAAAATATTTGGGCACCGACAATGTTTGTGTATGCTATATGGGCGACGGTGCCGTAAGGCAAGGTGCTTTCCATGAGGCATTGAACATGGCCATGACATGGAAGCTACCGGTGATATTCATTATTGAAAACAATTCCTATGCGATGGGAACATCCGTGGAACGCACCAGTAATGTCACCAACCTTTACAAACTCGGACAGGCATTTGACATGCCTTCAGAGCCTGTAGACGGGATGAGTCCTGAAGCCGTACACGAGTCCATGGAGAAAGCCATCTCCCGTGCACGTAAGGGCGAAGGACCCACTTTATTGGAAATGGAAACGTATCGTTTCAAAGGTCATTCGATGAGTGATCCGGCCAAATACCGGTCCAAGGATGAAGTGGAGGAGTATAAGCAGAAAGACCCGATTGAAACGGCCAAGCAAAAAATCATCAAATCGAAATGGGCAACGGAAGCCGATATTGAAGCCATTAACAATCGTGTGAACACCGTGGTGGAGGAGAGTGTGAAATTCGCGGAGGAATCCCCCTACCCAACGCCCGATGAATTGTACAAGGACGTTTATTCTGACCCATACCCATACATCATGGATTGATGATAGGAATACTAAAATCACATACAACACATTTCAAGTTAAAATATAAAAACGGATTCCATGGCTGAAATAATTCGAATGCCTAAAATGTCAGACACCATGACTGAAGGCGTGGTTGCCAAATGGCATAAGCAGGTTGGCGACATGGTGAAGAGTGGCGACTTGGTTGCTGAGATAGAAACCGACAAGGCCACCATGGAGTTTGAGTCTTTTCAAGAGGGTGTATTGCTTTACAAAGGTGTGGAGGAAGGAAAGTCTGCTCCTGTGGACGGGATCCTGGCCATTTTTGGAAAGGCTGGTGAGGATTATACAGCTTTGTTGGAATCAGAAAAATCAAAACAAGCCACACCTGTTGCTGCACCGGCACCAAAGGCTGCACCAGCACCGGCAACAACGGTACCCGCTACGGTTAAACCAACTCCGGCTCCAGTATCTGTTCATACCCCGGTGGTTGCGCCCACATTGCATGATGATCGGGTAAAGGCTTCTCCTTTGGCCAAGCGTTTAGCCATGGAGAAGGGAATTGATTTGTCTCGCATTCCTGGAACCGGCGACGGAGGACGCATCGTGAAGCGTGACGTGGATTGGTTCAAACCAGGCATGGTGCCCACCATGGGTAGAGTGGCTGCTTCCGGAGTTACCAGTGAAAGTTTCGAGGAGATGGCGGTTTCGCAAATGCGTAAAACAATCGCACGACGTTTGTCGGAAAGCAAAAACACGGCTCCGCATTTTTATCTCACCATGGATATTTGCATGGACCGATGTGCTGATGCCAGGGAAAGCATCAATGCAGTTGCAGGTTTGAAGATATCCTTCAATGACATGGTCATCAAAGCATCGGCTGCTGCATTGCGTCAGCATCCGAAGATCAATTCCTCCTGGCTTGAAGATCGCATTCGTATCAACCATCATATCAATATCGGCGTCGCCGTAGCAGTGGACGAAGGCTTATTGGTTCCCGTAGTGCGTTATGCTGACACTAAAACCCTTTCTGAAATCAATGCGGAGGTAAAGGTGTTCGCCTCTAAAGCGAAGGAAAAGAAATTGCAGCCTTCCGATTGGGAGGGCAACACCTTCACAATTTCAAACTTAGGAATGTTCGGTATCGATGAGTTCACGGCCATCATCAATCCACCGGATGCGTGTATCCTGGCAGTAGGTGGCATCCGCGAGGTGCCCGTATTACGTAACGGACAACTTTCCAACGCCTCCATGATGAAGGTGACCTTGAGCTGCGATCATCGCGTCGTAGATGGGGTTACGGGTGCCAAGTTTTTACAAACCCTGAAGGGCCTTTTGGAAAACCCGGTCATCCTTTTGGGCGAGGCCTCTATCTGATTTCAGTCCTCTTTGGAGGTGCCTTTTCTTTTGCGCTTACCGAGCCGAAACATGTTGGCGAGGTTACGACGCCATTCCGGTTCTTTGCCTGATTGGTCTCGAGCCTGCGACAATCCTGTGAAGATGCCAGCCAAAGCAAAAAAGATGGATACGGCCAATCCATATTCATTCGGCAACATTCGGTAAATCAATAGTCCTATTAAGGAGCATGCCATCAAAACCATGGCAACCACTGCGGTTTTTGTCACGTTCAATTTAGAATGTGCCCAAAGATAAACAAGGGAAATCAAGATTGTCAAATATATCTTACATGCACGATTGTAAACAGCTTTAATTCAATACTATACAATCAATGTTTAAACAATGTTTCACCCCTGCAAGGAAACCAATTGGAAACTGTTTCCATCAAAAAGTCCTTGATCGCTTAGTTTTAGTTCAGGGATTACCAATAGTGCCATAAAAGAAAGGGTCATGAAAGGAGCTCGTAGCTCACACCCCATCGCTTTCACTTTTTGATCGAGGGCTTCATAGGATCTCGCCACAACCTCACAACTGTTGGTACTCATCAATCCTGCCACAGGAAGGGGAAGCACGAGTGTCTCCTCACCATCGATCACACACAATCCACCTTGTGATTGCATCAAGGCGTTGATGGAGGATATCAAGGATTGGTCGTCGGCACCAACGGCAATGATATTGTGTGAATCATGTGCCACCGTGGAGGCAAATGCCCCTCTTTTGATGCCCATGTTGCGAATCATCGCTACGGCGGGTTTGCTTTTACGATAGCGGTTTACCACCACCAGTTTGAGAATGTCCTCCTCAGTGTTGCTATGAAAGGGTCCTCCTGGTGTGAGGATTTGATGACATTTCGTTACCAATTGTCCTTCGATGGCTTCGATCACTTTGATTTTTCCCGGAACCGTGTCTATGGCAAGCTCTTCAATGGAAACCTCGTTGGATTCGAATTGGTTGATGACCGAGTGTTGTTTTTCGGGCAATGCGCATAGGCCGTCTTTGGCCAAACAGGCTCCGTTGATGTAAGTGGCCATCACTTCGAATGTTTCCAAATCTTTGACATAAATGAAGTCGGCGGCATCTCCTATTCGAAGACATCCGGCTGGCATTTTGTAATGTTGAATGGGATTCAAGCTGGCACAGCGCAACACATCAAAGAGGTCATAGCCCAGTGCGATGGCTCTCTTGACAACCATGTTGATGTGTCCGTGCATCAGTTCGTCAGGATGTTTATCGTCGCTGCAGAACATCACACGGTCGGGATGCGATTTGATCAAGGGGTGCAATGCATCAAAGTTTCGGGCGGCAGAGCCTTCACGGATCAGGATTTTCATGCCGTTCTCCACTTTGTGCAGCGCTTCCTCCAATGTGAAGCATTCATGGTCGGTGGAGATGCCTGCCTGAATGTATTGGATGGCTTGTTCTCCAATGAGACCCGGAGCGTGTCCGTCAATCGGCTTCTCCAAACGGTGGGCAATGGCGATTTTTTCCATCACCTCGGGATCCTTATACAATACGCCGGGATAATTCATCATTTCCGACAAATAGAGTATATCAGGTCGCTTCAGCAGTTGTTCGATATCGTTGGCTGTGATGATATCTCCAGCGGTTTCGAAAGCCGTTGCAGGGACACAAGAGGGAGCACCGAAGCAGCATTTCAGCCCGGCCTCCTTAGCGTTCTCAATCATGTACATGATGCCTTCCATTCCACAGACGTTAGCAATCTCATGTGGGTCGCTGATGGTGGCAATGGTTCCGTGAACGAGTGCTTTTTTGGCAAACTCATAGGGCGTTAGCATCGAGCTTTCTATGTGGATGTGGGCGTCCACAAATCCGGGGAGCAGAAAAGGTTGTTCCTGCCTAAACGGACCTAGCCGCTCGATGGCATGGATGGCCCCCTCCCGGAACTGAATTTCAGCGAAATAAATCTCTCGCTGGTAAATGTCCACCAAATTCCCTTGCACCGCTCCCGAACCTTTTGATATCATGATATTTACGTTAAAATTTGGTTTTCATGCAAATAAGAACTACATTTGAACATTATTAACAAAATTAATCTATTAAAAAATGAAAACAGGAAAAGTAAAGTTCTTCAATGAACAGAAGGGTTTCGGCTTCATCGTTGAGGACGATTCAAAACAAGAAATCTTTGTACACCACTCCGGATTGGTTGACAAAATCCGCGAGAACGACATGGTTTCTTACGAGGTTACTGAAGGCCGCAAAGGTCCGAATGCCGTTAACGTAAAGAAAGCTTAATCATCTCCGACCCTGCATCAGCGCAAAGCTGATCAAACATAACCCAATCCCGGCCTTTAGGTCGGGATTTTTTATTTGATAAGAATTGTTTTGGAAATCCGGCTCTGGTTAGGACAGCTCATTTGAACCATAACAACGCCTTTGGCTCCTTCCGCTACAGTTTGACAGTTGATGGGCGTTGCGGGTGGCATGATATCAATCCCAACTTTTTCAAACAGTGTTCGACCGAGGATATCGGTGATTTTGACGGACACATCCATGACAGGCGTTTTTGAAACGAGTATCAGCTGACCGGATGGGCTGTCTAAGTAGATGTTAGGGGTTGAGCAATTTGCAGGATTGGAAAAACCGACCGATGTAGGGTCGAGTTTAACAAATAAATAATCCAAGCCTCCATGGTTTGAACTGGCTGGTCCGTTGGGAGAATTGGAGTCGCCCATTAAAATGATGTTACTGTCGGATTGGGATATGAAGATCTCCTTGGCATAATCTCCCAGGGAGCCTCCCGTACAATAACTCCACTGGTGTTGCAGGTTGGTATCCAAGGAGGCAATCCAAAAGGATACCGTGAAACTTGGATTCACGCCAGCCAGATCGAAATTGATTGAACTGGAGAAACCTGCCGCCATCCATTCATTGTCGCTTTTCTTAATCATCCGGAACAAACGGTCTAAATTCGTTCCACCCAAACATTTTTGTTTGATCAGGTTCCCTTGGTCATCGATATGTATGATCCAACCATCGGTGTTTCCTTTGAATCCTGATACGTTACCATCTGATGATTGGGTGTAACCAGACACAAACCATGTAGAGTCGTGTGCAGCGGTAATGTGGTATGCCCAGTCCGGTCCTGAGCCGCCGTATACGCGGCTCCACATCAAATTTCCTATGGAGTCCACTTTTCCTATCCAATAGTCATGATCGCCATGGTTGCCGATGCAATCAAAATCGTTTGACATGGTGCTTCCAGTGAAGATGAAGCCACCGTCAGCGGTAGGTTCAATCCAGCGAATACGGTCGGTGGCAGAGCCACCAAAACTTTTTGACCAAATTAAATCTCCGGCGGTATCAATTTTGAAAATCCAACCGTCATGGCTTCCCAAATGGGTGGTGTCCAAGTCGCCGCTGGCAGATGTGCTGTACGCTCCAATCAGAAAGTTGCCATCCGAGGTTTGTCGGATATACCTTGAACTCTCCGAACCATTTCCACCATAGGTTCGAAACCAAATGATGTCTCCCGCTGGATTTAATTTCATCACAAAGACTTCTGCGTTGAGGTGTGCCGCGATTACATCACCATCCATGGAAAGCGTGGTGCCGGTGATCAGAAAGTTTCCTTGACTATCCTCAATGCCATATCGGCCCTTGTCATACAGGTTACCTCCGTAGGTTCGGGCCCATTGCTTGACGCCGTTGGAGTCACACTTCACTACGAAAATATTCGACGTATCGTAAACGGTGGTTTGGTTGATGTCGCCATCATCTGAATTGCTGAGCCCCGTCAGTAAATAACCTCCGTCTGCAGTTTTTGAGGCTTGAAAAAACTCCTCATTTCCAGAGCCACCAAAACAATGGCTTTGACTCACGTTAAACAGTTGCGCACGGGAATGATTTGTCAGGAACATCGTTCCCGCAAGTAATAGCCATAAAAAACGCTTCTGATTTGGTCTCATGATTTGTAAAGATAACCGAATGGCTTGTGACTTGCATCAAAAATGTCGGGTGTGTCGTAACGGATCTTCGGAATCAGGTCAGAAATAAATCAATAGGATAAAGCCTATATTTGACAAGCAAAACCTCCTTTTCCAAGTTCACCCATGTCCAAGACCCCATTTTTGGATACACCCATCGAGTTTTTAAAGGGCGTTGGACCTCAACGTGCGGAAATCCTGAAAAAGGAGTTCGGCGTTTTTGTGTTTAGGGATTTGCTCTACTATTTCCCGTTCCGATATGTGGATCGGTCGAAATTCCATCGCATTGCAGATGTGCGCGATGACAGCGCATATATCCAAGTGAAGGGCAAAATCGTATCGATGCAGACCGTAGGTCAGAAGCGGGCCCAAAGGTTGGTTGCGCAGTTGCGGGATGATTCTGGAACCATCGAATTGGTATGGTTCAAGGGAATCAAATGGATTACCGGATTCCTGAATTCCGGCGTGGAGTATGCCGTGTTTGGCAAGCCTTCGGAGTTCAATGGTCGATACAACTTTGTGCATCCTGAAATCGAGCCAGCAGCGGTCAAGTCGGAAGACGCCATCGGTCTCTCCTTGCAGCCATTTTATTCCTCCACCGAAAAGTCAAAAGTGAAAGGCATGGATAGCAAAGGAATCATGCGTATCCAACGCACCCTGTTGCAATCGTTGCCTCCGCAATTACAAGAAACCTTGCCCCATGGGCTGATGCAGGCTTTCAATATGGTGAGCCTTCGGGATTCCTTGTTGAACATTCATTTTCCCAAAGACCAGGACATTTTGCGAAAGGCCGAATTTCGTTTGAAGTTCGAGGAGTTCTTTTACATACAATTGGAGTTGCTGCAACGCAAGCTCATCAAAACCGAGAAGGAGCAAGGCAAGTTGATCGCCACCATCGGTGACAAGTTCAACGATTTCTACAGGAACCGTCTACCGTTTGAACTGACTAATGCGCAAAAGCGTGTATTGAAGGAGATTCGTCATGATATGGGCAGCGGCAAGCAGATGAACCGGTTGTTACAGGGTGACGTGGGCAGCGGCAAAACGCTGGTGGCTCTGTTGAGCATGATCATGGTGCTCGATAACGGTTACCAGGCGTGTTTAATGGCGCCAACGGAAATCCTGGCTCAGCAGCATTACAACACCATCAGTGCGCTGCTGGAGGGCACGGGAATGACCATCGCACTGCTTACGGGTTCTACCCGTAAAAAGGAACGTGACACGACATTGCAAAACCTGTCGTCTGGCACATTGAATTTTATTGTGGGAACCCATGCGCTCATTGAGGATCGTGTGCAGTTTGCCAATACAGGGTTGGTGATTATCGACGAGCAACACCGATTCGGTGTGGAGCAGCGTGCTCGGTTGTGGGGCAAGGAAACCACTTTGCCGCATGTATTGGTGATGACAGCCACTCCGATCCCGCGTACTTTGGCCATGACCCTATATGGTGATCTCGAAGTGAGTGTGATTGATGAGATGCCTCCCGGCAGAAAACCCATACGCACCGAGCATCGTTTTGAAAGTTCTCGTGTCAAATTGATCGGTTTCATGCGGGAGCAAATTGCCAAAGGCCGTCAGATCTATATCGTTTATCCTCTGATAGAAGAGTCCGAAAAACTTGACTTGATGAACCTGCAGACCGGATATGAAGCCATTTGCAGGGATTTTCCCTTACCGGATTACCGGGTGAGCATTGTGCATGGCAAAATGAAGGCGGCCGACAAGGATGCTGAAATGAAATTGTTCTCAGAGGGCAAAACCCATATCATGATTGCCACGACCGTGATCGAGGTGGGTGTGAATGTCCCTAATGCCTCTGTCATGATCATTGAAAGTGCTGAACGATTCGGCTTGTCGCAGTTACACCAATTGAGAGGCCGGGTTGGTCGCGGTGCCGAGCAGTCGTATTGCATCTTGATGACGGGATACAAACTGTCTGCTGAAGCACGTCTTCGGATGGACACCATGGTGCGTACCAATGACGGCTTTGAAATTGCCGAAGTGGATTTGAAAATCAGGGGTCCTGGAGATATCAGCGGCACCCAGCAATCGGGTGTCATGGATATGAAAATCGCCGACATCGTAAAGGACGGCTCTATCCTGGAGCTTTCACGTAAGGCTGCTGTAGAGATATTGAAAAAAGATCCGTCACTGTCGAGCGAGGAAAACCGAGCGGCACGCATGGTGATGGAGCAGCGTGCTCAGGGCCGAGAGGATTGGAGTAAAGTGAGTTGAAAACCGACTTACACGATGGCCTCATCCGCTTTGGGAAGCCGACCGAGCCTGTGAAGCAATTTGAAGTGGG
>JBMTLM010000009.1:0-18971 GCA_049431185.1 Bacteroidia bacterium
ATCCCAAGGCAGCAACAATACGCTATCGGATAAGGCGGTTGTTTATAATGACGCCGGCCAGATGGTTGACATTGGAAACGACGGTTATATTGACGGCCGGGCTGTTATCATGAGAGCCAGCTACAGCACCCAATCCGCCAACATCGGTTCGTTCAAGGACCAAGAATCTGTATTTGTGATCAAGATGTTTACGCCCTCTAACCGCAATGAAGGCATTACCAAAAAATATGTGCCGCTATATGATCAATATGGCAACAAGGCAGAAACATTGAATCCGAGCCGGGCGGTGAAAATCTTATCAATGGAGGGGGACAAGTTCAAGGTCTCCTACACTTCCACCAACCGGCTAACCTATTACGCCACCATTAACCGAGGAGACATTGATATCATCAGCGGCGAGCCTTGGTATTATGTTGAAAAGCTTTCAGACGGCAAGAAAGGTTGGGTGTTTTCAAAGTTTCTTGTGGTGATGGAGCACCCAGGTTGTTAAAAACCATAGTCATATTGCTTGCCACATGAAAAAAGCACTTTTCTCCGTCGTGATTGCCGCTGTTTTGATAGCCATCGGTTATAAAATCCTACAGGGCGAATCGAATCCCGCGGAGGCCCAAAACGAACCGTATGCGCTCAACGCGGATTCGGTTGTGGCGCCTATCGACGATTCGGAAAAATCGGAGAAAACGATATCCAAGCCAACGGAGTTCGAGGTAGAAAATCCATTCTACAAAGACCCCGACGTGCTTACGGGCCGCATCCGTTACGCCGAACACCCGGAATACTTCGTTAAGGTTGATGCCCAATATTGCACCCAGGCCATGTATATGCATACGGAAGCCTACCAAGCCTTCAAAAAAATGCATGCCGCGGCTAAAAAAGACGGTGTGCAACTCACCATTATTTCCGCCGCCCGAAATTTTGAAAGCCAAAAGGGGATTTGGGAGCGTAAATGGGAGGCTAACGCCGGAAAAGACTCCGTGAGCCGTGCCAAACAAATTCTTCAATACTCGTCGATGCCGATGAGCTCGCGTCACCATTGGGGTACGGATATCGACCTAAATAGCTTGGACAACGACTACTTTAAAAGCGGCAAAGGGAAAAAGGAATACGAATGGCTCGTCCAAAACGGACCTAAGTTTAAATTCTGTCAAGTGTACACCGAAAACGAGAACGACAAGATGTGTGTTGATAACGACACAGGCAACAAGGTAAGGCGCGAAGGTTATCGATTGGAAAAGTGGCATTGGTCATACATGCCCGTTTCATCCAAGCTTTTTGAAAACTACAATGCGCTGGTAAATCACTCGATGATCAAAGGGTTTAAGGGCAGCGAGCTCGCGTCCCGATTGAAGATCAAGGAACATTTTGTCGGTGGCATCGCCGACACATGCAAATGCGTACAATAAAGGGCATGGGAACAGGATTTTGCAAGCCCCTGTTGCTTGCATGCTTTTTCGTGGTGGCTTTGGTTTCCTGTGGTGGCCATGAACCAATAGGAGTAGGAGCCTCAAACGGGCCCGTGTCGGAAACAGCGGCAAAAAACAAAACAGCCCAACAGGATTCGGTGCCATTGTTGGTTTTAGGTTCTTTCCTCAACGACCAGGAGTCCTTGACCTTGCAGCAGCTTCAAAGCGGACTGAACGATGGCAGCATCCTGGCAACATCCGATGTATCGAAATCGGTAGCAATTCTTTTTTCGTTGAAGAATGGCGTCGCCACCACATCTGTGTCAGCATTTATAAATGATCCAGGGTCCCGGCTGCTGGTTACCGGTGTCGATTCTGTTTCTAACCTGTTGCTTTCCGTTGCTGTCGACTCCGTCCATTTTTTCAAAACGCCGAACCGTTATCCGCTCTGGATAAAAACAAGTGAATCCGGTTTCAACTATGAAAAAAGCATCACGCGCTATGTACACACCGGTGTAACGGCCATTACCCGTCAAACCGGTGTTTTGCTAGATAGAATAACCATTGAGGATTATTTATCAAACATCCAACCCTATTTCGACTCACCCGAATTAACGCACATCAGCAACGAAGTGAGTATGGTGGATGATTGTAGCTATGCTTCGATGCGTTTACAGTTCGCCACCAAGAAATCACACTTCGAAATTCTCAACCGGCTTGGTGTCGACATCGTTGAGCTTACGGGTAACCACAACCTTGATTTCGGAAGACAGCCTTATTTGTCGACGTTTGATTGGTATCAACAAAACAACATGCGGTATTTCGGGGCTGGCAAGGACCCCCATGAGGCTGCTCTACCGTTGGTGTTGCCAATGAAGGATGGCACGAATGTCGCATGGATCGGCTATAATGAACTTTGTCCGCTGGGAGAATGTGCCAACAAAGGGCCCGGTGCGTGTAAGTATGAAAAAACATTGGCGGCAAAAACCATCGACTCTCTCAAAAAAACAATCGGCGTGTCTTATGTCATCGCTTGTGTTCAGTTCGGCGAAACCGACTCCTACAGTCCCACCTCCTCGCAAAGGCGCATTTGCCAAGAGCTCGTCGACATAGGTGCGGATGTGGTACTGGGCTCACAAGCACATCAGGCGCAAGAAATCGCCCACTACAAAGGAAAGCCTGTTTTCTTTGGGTTGGGTAACT
Source organism: Bacteroidia bacterium (assembly GCA_049431185.1). Lineage (GTDB taxonomy): Bacteria > Bacteroidota > Bacteroidia > AKYH767-A > OLB10 > JALRAP01. The sequence continues at coordinate 2,607 of JBMTLM010000009.1, forward strand.
TCCTGTTTGATCAAATTCATCGCAAAGGCGTCAGACAAGCCTTTTTCCTGGAGTGTTACTTCTACAAAGGACGCATCATCCAATACCATCCGGTTTATACCTTCATGAGCGATCGGCGCATCCCCACCATTGCCACCCCTGAACAGAAAAAAGAAATACGAACCGCGATTCTCAAAAAGGAGAATTTCTAAAACCGGTTGACATGCTCCGCATTGACTCCTCCACCAAACAAGTGCTGATTGCTGCTTCAGGCTTTTCCCTTATCACGATTTTTTTTGCAGCCATTGCTATCGGCATTCTGCCCGTTCCCGAATCCCTGAAAAAGGTTGACCTGTTAAACGCCGATCCCTCTAATCACCGGCACAATATTTTGCCGATCGTGGAATCACATGCCAACAGCCAGGTGGTGTCAGATAAAAAAGTCCCCATACCACCGACTTTGGTCGATACACTTGTTGCTCAAGCGGACTCCTCATCCAATGCCGACTCGTTGGCAAACAAAGCAGGCCCCCCCGAAAACCCTTTGGATAGCACAAATATGATTTTTAACGCCGCACCGAAAGTGTTGTTCACCGGTGGCGCATCCAAAAAGGAAAAGGTTTTGCTGCTCGGTGATTCGCAATGCGGAGGACTCATCTATCCGGTTTATGGGTATTGTTCCTTGAATGGCCATGAGCTGTTGGCTTCCGTGGCATGGTACAGTTCCACTACGCGACATTGGGCAAAATCGGACACCTTGGATTATTTTCTTCAAAAATACCAACCCACCTTGGTGATCATGGGTGTGGGATTAAATGAAGTGTTTGCCGGCGATGTGGAGTCGCGTAAAAAACACATCAGCGCCATCAACGTTAAAATCGAGGCTGCCGGAGCCAAAGCGTTTTGGTTGGGTCCTGCCGCATGGGCAAAAGATCGCGGAATCATTCGAGCCATGAGAGAAGTGAACGACCCCTTATTTTTTGATGCCACCACCTTGTCGTTGAAAAGGTCCAGCGACGGACGCCACCCCACCTTGGATGCGTACAAGTTTTGGTTTTCGCATGCGGCCGCATATATGACCGAAAAGGGTGTCATCGACTTTTCTGCCACCGGCCCATACAAGCAACCTGGTAAAAGCACCCAAAACATCACCATTAAATCACAACGGTTATGATGTGGCTGGATGCTATCGCCGATCTGTTTGTATACAAACCTGAAAAGCCGTTGATTTTTACGGATGGTGCCTTCTTGGTGTTGTTTTCGGCATTCATGCTGGCTTACACATTGATTTGGAAGAAGGAGGTGTTCCGATCCATCTATATAACGCTGTTCGGTTTCCTGTTTTATTATCTCGCCAGCGGAGGATTTCTATTCCTGCTGTTGTCCACCATTACGCTTGATTTTCTATTTTCCGTTTTGATTCAAGGCACACAAAAGCCATCCCTGCGCAAACTATGGCTGTGGTCGGGTATTTCCTTCAGCCTTTCCTTCCTCATCTACTTCAAGTACCGTAACTTTTTCATGGAGGAGATGGCCCATCTTACCGGTGGCGGCTTCCAAATGGAGCAGTTGATTCTGCCCATAGGCATTTCCTTTTATACGTTTCAGTCCATCAGCTATCTGGTGGATGTCTATCATCGCAAGGTTGGAGTTCCTGACTTTTCCGACTACCTGCTCTACATGACCTTTTTCCCTCACTTGGTGGCGGGACCCATCGTGCGGGCACGCGATTTTTTGCCACAGTTGAAAACGCCACCCGTGATCAACAAATCTCATTTCAATGAAGGCTTGTTCCTAATCACCAAAGGGTTCATCAAAAAAGCAGTGGTGGCTGACCATGTATCACAATATTCGGATGCGGTTTTTTCGGCGCCGGGCTCTTTCAGTGGATTTGAACATGCTTTTTCAACCCTGTGTTATACCCTTCAGATCTACTGTGATTTCAGTGGATACACCGACATGGCCATAGGAATCGCTTTGCTGATGGGCTATCGACTGTGTCTGAACTTTGATTCACCCTATAAATCCACGAGCATTACCGAGTTCTGGCGACGCTGGCATATCTCCCTATCAAGTTGGTTGCGCGACTACATCTACATACCCATGGGTGGTAACCGAAAGGGCTTTGTTGCGCAGCTCTCCTTCCTGGTGATTACCATGCTGATCGGTGGCTTTTGGCATGGTGCTGATTGGAAATTTGTTTTCTGGGGTGTGGCACACGGATTATTGCTGGTGTTACACAAGCTTTGGCGCCGCTACGTTGTAAAAACAGACGGGGGTTTCCTGCTGTCAATGCTCGGCTGGCTTACCACTTTTTGTTGCGTAGCATTGTTGTGGATTCCCTTCCGTGCCCTGTCGTTCGCTGACGCCATGACCATTTACGCCTCGTTTGTAACCTATGCCGATCCGGCGGTGTTGGTGGAGATATTTTACAGCAACACGGTACTTTGTACCGTCTTCTTGATTGCGGCCGGCTTGATCATGTTGCCCTTTGAATGGAAAAATAAGTGCAGAGACCTGTACTACCAGACACCTGTTGCTTTGAAATTTATAGCTTTAGCCTTCGCGGTTCAATTGGCCATTCAGATCACCGATGCTGAAGTGCAGCCCTTCATCTATTTCCAGTTCTAAACCGAATCAGCCTTGGGCCAGTGCGGCCATGCGCTCTTTCAAATAGGTGAAATCAACGGGCTTGGTGATAAAATCGTCGGCTCCGTAACCTAAGGCTGCCATGTGGTTGGCCTCATCACCATAGGCGGTTACCATGATGACTTTCAGCTGCGGAAAGTTCTTCTTCGCGTGGCGAATCAACTCCAGTCCGTTCATGCCCGGCATGTTAATGTCCGACAACAACAATACTACGTCAAAAGGATTCAGGTTCTTTAGGAACTCCAAAGCGCTGTCTGCTGAAAAAGCAAAATCAAACGTCATCAGTCCGTCGCGCAGCTCCTTGCGAAAACGCTGTCGAAACAAGAGCTCCACATCGGGCTCGTCATCAACAATAAGTACCTTTTGCGGGTTCATGATGGGTTTTTCAACACAATGATAACGATTTTCCACAAATAAAGCCCCGATATTATCGGTAGAAGTTCATTTCATCGAGATACGTGTAGACTTCGGCGGTGAGCATATATCGGATGTCCTTCTTGTGGGCGATGGATTCTCGAATAAAAGACGCTGAAATCTCCATTTGCGGGACGCCGGAGACCAGCCGCACCTTAGGGTGATTGACCAACGAGCCGCCATCATGTCCGGGTCTTGGATAAACGTACACTTCATGCTCCTGAAGGATAACCTCCCAGTTCTTCCATTTGTGTAGGTTCTCCAAATTGTCGGTGCCCATGATGGGAACAAAAGAGCGATCCGGATGTTGCTCTCGCAGGTATGCCAATGTATCGACCGTATAGGATGGCTTGGGTAGGTTGAATTCAACCTTGGAGGCTTTTAACTTCAAATAATCACCCACCGCCAAGCGCACCATTTCAAATCGATGGTAATCTTGCAACAGGGAGCTGGAGTGCTTATGGGGGTTTTGAGGAGATACCACCAGCCATACCTGAGCCAGGTCGGTAAACTCGGCAAAATATTGTGCAATCACCATGTGCCCTACGTGCACCGGGTTGAATGATCCGAAAAAAAGACCCGTTTTCATGTTGGAATTAAAAACTTGTTTACAAGCTGTGAAGCTTCGGTACAAGCCTGATGAATGTCTTCGTTGATGATCACCGTTGAAAATCGGGGGCCATATTCCAATTCCAAAGCCGCTTTGCCTATGCGTCGTTCGAGGCTTTCGGGTGTTTCCGTGGCGCGTGCCACCAATCTTTTCCTTAAGTCTTCGGGTGAAGGGGGTCTTACGAACACATCCAACACGTTGGATCCATAAATCTCCTTGATATGTAAGCCACCCACCACATCCACATCGAAAATCGGTGTTTTGCCCAATGCATTGATGCGATCCACTTCGGATTTGAGGGTTCCGTAAAATCCGTTTTCATAAACCTCTTCCCATTCCAAGAATGCATCCTGGGTGATGCGACTCTTGAACTCCTCTACAGAAATAAAATAGTAATCCTTACCATCTGTTTCGTTGGTTCTCCTATTGCGTGTGGTGGCAGACACAGAAAAAGATAGCCTTGGGTCTGTTGCCAAGAGGTGCTTCACGATCGTGGTTTTACCACTACCCGAGGGGCCGCAAAACAGAATCAGCCGATTTGTCACTTCTTGGGTCATAATATTTTTTCAGGATAGGCAAACAAAAACGTCGTAACGGCGTGCAATGCTAACGTTATCCATGGTATTGGTTTGTTTCTCGATGGTGATTTAAACAATGCCACAACATTCAAAAAAACCAATACCACATACAAAAGCAACGCGGGTATCATGGTTAGCTCCCTAATAGCGGAAACAAGCGGTGTGCTATAATAAAAAGTAGCGTATATCATGATAACCATGTATATCAAAACGGAGGCCGAAAAAGTCAATAAAACTGTTGCTCGGTTCATGTTAAAGCTTAAACAATATTGGCCGACTGTTCTTTCATTTTTTCCAACTCGTCCTTCATCTCCACCACAAACCGTTGGATGTTTGCATCATTGGCCTTGGAGCCGATGGTGTTGATTTCCCTGCCGATTTCCTGCAAAATAAACCCGAGTTTCTTGCCTGCAGATTCTTTGCCATGCAGCACCTCGTCGAAATAATCCAGATGTGTTTTCAGGCGCACCTTCTCTTCGGTGATATCGATCTTTTCCATGTAATAAATGACCTCTTGCTCAAATCGGTTTCGATCAATGGTGGTTACATTGGCAATGTCATTAATGTTTTTATCCAAACGTGAACGCAAAGAAGCGTTACGGGCAGGCTCCGCCTTTTCCGTTTTCTTCAAGAGCTCGCGAATGTTTTTGACCCGTAGTTCAAAATCCTTCAACAACGCCTTGCCTTCACGATCCCTGAACGCCATGAACTCCTTCATCGCTTCTGCAAAAAGCTTCATCACCGCTTTCCATTCCTTTTCGTTAAAGGTATTTTTCTCGGTGTTCAATACGTTGGGAAGTCGCATGATGGTGGCCAGTTCATCTGCCGAAGTCAAACGCTGCTCTTTGCAAATGCTTTTTATCTCCTTGGCATACGCCTTGATGATTTCCTTGTTGAAAATGCCCGTGGTGGCATCCGGCCCGGGTTCAATGTTGATGGTCACATCGATTTTTCCACGTTCCGCCAAGCGGGTGGTTTCGTTCCGTAAATCCATATCCTTGTCGCGATAGGCGGAAGGAATCCTGATGTTCAACTCCAGGTTTTTACTGTTCAAAGACCGAATCTCTACCGATATGCGATTGCCCGCATGGGAGCCGGTGCTTTTGCCGTAGCCAGTCATGGATCGGGTCATGAGCGTATTTTTTTGGCTAAATTAACTATTTCGTGCTTGGCGCCGACATCCTGTCGGAAGCCAGATACAGGCCTGCAAAAATCAGCATAGCGGAAACCAAGTGCGACCATTGCAGTTGGTCCTTTCCTAACAGGACGGCAAACATTACTGCAAAAACAGGTTGAAGATAGATGTAAACGCTGACCTCGGGTGCTGAGAGTTTTTTCAAAGCATAGGTGTTGAACACATAGGCGAGCGTAGTGGTGCCGATGACAACGAAAGCCACCAGGCCCCATAGGCGAGCGTCAAACAAATGCCAGGGAATCTGCAAAAACTCCGTCCACCCAAAGGGTAATACCAACACGGATCCAAACATAAACACCCATTTCATCACGGTAGCGGTGCTGTATTTCGACATCAACGGTTTCACCATGATCAGGAAAATGGCAAAAGACAGTGCGTTGATCAGGATGAATACATCACCCAGCACCGAAGGTCCGCCCGATAAGGGTTGCTTGTTTTGAAATATCAACCAGCAGGCACCGGTAATGCCCAAGGAGATGCCCGTTAAACGAATCCACGTGATCCTGTTTTTCAATATAAACCATGCGCTTAGCAGCACCATGATCGGATTGGTGGTCATCATTAAGGCGGCGTGGATCGGGGTCGTTAAATCAAGCCCTTTGAAAAACAGCAGCTGGTTGATGGCGACCCCGAAAACCGCACACCAGAACAAGCGCCAACGATCCTTGTATTCCACCTGATCGTTTCCCATTAAAAAGCCATACAGCAGGAACAATAAACCCGTAAACAACACCCGAAGCGTGATGAAACCGAATGGCTTGATGTATTCGGGCATCACCAACTTGGCAATGCTGTAATTGGCTCCATAAATGAGGTTCGCCGAGAGTACGGCTGCATGCGCCATCCAATGCGTTCGCTTGGTCATTTAGATGGAGGCGCCGGATCGATGGTGATGCGTTCGTTGCGATTAGCCAACTCCCAGGCGGTGGAAAATATCAATCGGCCGATGGTAGCGGTTTTTTCATAATCCAACTTATCGGCGGTATCAGTAGGCTGGTGGTAATCGGCATGTAGGCCGGTGAAATAGAAAATGGCCGGCACGCCCTTTTTAACGAAACTATAATGGTCGGAACGATAATACAGGCGCATCGGATGAGCGGCGTCATTGTAAGTGTAATCCAATTCGAGGTTACAGCAAGTATCGTTGGTTTGTTCACTGAGCCGATGAAGGTCTGTGCTCATTTTATCAGAACCTATCAGATATACATATTGGTTGTTTTTGCGTGCAACCGTATCTGATCTGCCAATCATGTCGATATTCAGATTTGCCACGGTTTTTTCCATCGGCATGGACGGATTCTCGGTAAAATAGGTGGATCCCAACAAACCCTTTTCTTCTCCCGTGAATAACAAAAACAATATGTTACGTCGACTTTTAACACCCTGGCGGGCTGCTTCCGAAAAAGCGGCAGCGATATTCATGACTGCCGCACAACCTGAGCCGTCATCATCTGCACCATAATAAATCAACGAGTCCTTTTTACCCAAATGATCCAAGTGGGCGGTGAGTACGATGTACTCATCCGACTTATCGGTTCCCTTGAGTACCGCACCCACATTGCTGCAGGTAACCGTATGTCCATGAATCTTCAATTGCAATGGTTCTTGGGTGTGTTTCAAACCCGGTGAACCATCCTTTTCCTTTTTAAAGTTCTTTTTAATGACCCGATAGGTTTCCGTGCTGATATGGCATACGGGTATGTTATCGGACTTCACTTGCGACAATAGCGACAACATACCATATTGCATGCGGTTGATTTGTCGGCGCTCCCTTTCCCCATTGAGATTGCGTTCCACAAAAACAGCAGCCGGCTTGCTCTCGGAAACAATTTTGAGTTTTTGGTTAATCAGTTTATTCAACGAATCGTTGTCAAGGTCTTTCAAGTGGGATGTGAGCAGGATGGCAAATCCATTCTTAACATTATTGGGTGGGATGGTCATCGTATCCACCGACATCAATACAAAAGCGCGGCCGCCGGTGAAGATGTGTTGGGAACTAAATGGAGGTGATAAATAAAAATCTTTACCTGATTCAAAAACATGCTTGCCCATTGTAAGGGCGTAGGCTGAAGTGTTCCATTTGACAAAGGGGACCTCTTGTGTATAGGAGCTCCCGAAAGGTGCCTGTAGGCCGAAAGACTTGAATTGATTTTCGACATAACGGATGGCTTTTTGCATACCGGGATCTGCAGTGCCTCTGCCTTCCAGGCTGTCGGATGCCAAAACCTCCACGTGTTGTCGGATGGTGGAAGGGTTCACCAAGGGCGCAAACCCAGCATAATCCTGGGCCATTACCTGCCATGGAAATAGACACCAAAAGCTTATCAATAAATTCTTTGTAAAATCTCTCATGTTTGAATCAGATATCGATCTTTTCCATACGGCGCTCATGGCGCCCTCCTTCAAAGGCTGTTTTCAAAAATGTTTCCAGCATGGCGAAGGCATCGTCTGATGACATGAACCTGGCAGGAATACAGAGGATATTGGCATTATTATGCTGACGGGCTAAAGCGGCGATTTCCTTGTTCCAACACAACGCAGCTCGAACTCCTTGATGTTTATTCGCACACATACACACGCCGTTGCCACTGCCACAGATTAAAACACCCATGGCCACTTCTCCCTGGCTTACCGATTTGGCTACTTCGTGGGCATAATCCGGATAATCCACAGACTGGTCCGTATGACAACCCTTGTCGTGCAATACATATTCAGGTGAAACCGCCTTGAGTCTGGTTTTAAGTTCTTCTTTCAATTGAAATCCGGCGTGGTCAGAACCGATACTTATTTGGTTTGAGATCATGAGTTGGTTATAACAAGTTGAGTGATAAAGATAAAGCGTAAATACCGCGTAAATTTATAGAATTAACAACCTCAACCGCGTTATCAACAATTAACTTTGTAGTTATTGTTACGTTTTGAAATACAGTGGTTTCAATTTGAGGGTTACCAACAGGTTTTGTGTTGATAAAGAAAAAATGAGCTTAAAAAACATGAAACAAAAAACTTGACGGAATGAAATACACTTTGGATAACCAGCTTTTATACAAATGCAAAAAACAAAGTGTATTCATTTGATGAATATACCAACACTTGAACCAACAAATCGCGCATGAAATCAATCAACAATCAAAAAGGCACGTTAAATTGTTAATAACCGATAAAACACTCTATAACAACTTAAGAGAAGTTGATAAATCACCTTTAAATGTTAATATCTATTAAAATCCCATATTACCAACACCCGAAGCATGTTTTTATCAACGTAATGAACAGGCTAATAACATTAACATTTAATTATTTTAAAAAATATATTATTAATGTTATTGATCGGGGTAGAGGTGGAATCAACCAGGCTTTGTGGATATTTGCAACGTTCAATCATTCGATGCGCCACGCCCTCATTCTTCCAATTTTGTTTTTGTCGTTTTCGGTTGCCTATGCACAAGATAGTGCCATGGTGAACCAAAATGGCTACAATCGTTTTTTATATCCTAACGGCAAGGTTCAAAGCGAAGGAAATTTGGTGAATGGAAAACCGGAAGGTGTGTGGAAATCGTATCACGAAAACGGTCAACTGCGCTCTGAAGGTTTACGCAAGAATGGTAAATCTGATTCCACGTGGAAATTTTATTATCCAGAAGGAACCATGCAATCACTGATCGAATATCAAAGCGGTGTGAAGGTTTTACAAACGGATTTTCATCCGAATGGAATGAAAAGTGCTGAGGAAAAATTTTTAAATGGCAATAAAAACGGAGAAGCTGTTTATTATTATTCATCAGGCACCAAATCCAAAGAGCTTGTATATGTAGAAGGGAAGAAAGAAGGTTTATGTGTGGTATATGCCGAAGATGACGGTAGGATTATTTCTTTGATTACTTATAAAAGTGATGTGGTATTCAAAGAGGATAAGTTGAATCGGAAAGATAAGTTCGGCGCCAAACAAGGTCTGTGGCGTGAATTTTTTCCATCGGGAAAAGTGAAAACCGAGTGGATGTATAAGGATGATCAATTGGACGGCATGGTGCGTTATTTCAAGGATGACGGATCGGTCATGAAAACGGAAGTGTATCGGAATGGACAACGGGTGATCGATCAAACGCCGGATGTGAAACTGGAAATCGATCGAGATTATCATAATAACGGTCGTGTGAAATCATCGGTAAACATCATTGACGGTAAGAAACAGGGGGTGTATCGTGAATACAGTCGTACGGGCGAAATCACCGCTTCGAAAATGTATCAGAATGATGAAGTCACAGGCGAAGGCATCGTGGATGCAGACATGAAGATGCAGGGTAAATGGAAGATTTATTATCCTGGCGGCAAGTTAAAGGCCGAAGGTGATTACAAGGATGGTAAGCGGACAGGTAAATGGATATTTTATTATTCCAATGGTCAGACAGAGCAAGTTGGTACTTATGCCAACGGAAAACCGGATGGCGAATGGAAATGGTATCACCTTAATGGAAACATATTGCGGGAGGAGTACTATATCTCCGGAAGGGAAGATGGTGAAATGAAAGAGTATGATCCTAATGGCAGAATTGTTGCCTCAGGACAATATACCGACGGATTAAAGACCGGTAAATGGGAATTTAAAAGTGATAGTTATCGATATGCTGGATCCTATATCGATGATTCACAAACCGGGAATTGGAAAGGATATTTCGATAATGGCCGTAAAGCGTTCGATGGCGATTATTTGAATGGATTGGAAAATGGTGAACACCGTTATTTTTATGACGACGGTAAGTTGCGTGAGATACGCAACTATAAATTGGGATTACCCGATGGTGAATGGAAATCCTTTGATGAAGAAGGAGAACCGATCCTGTTTACCACTTATCGTGCGGGGGTGGAAGTCAAATTCGATGGAAGTCGGATTGATAAATAAATTTCTACAACTACTTGATATTTAATGTTTTTGTGATTTACTTTGGCCGTAAACACGCATCAAGTAACCAAATCACCGATATTTCGTAATTAACTGGATTTCAAAACAAATTTTATCACTACAAGATGGGATCACTATTGAACAAATCATATCTAACCTTTTTGGTTTTATTGGGATTGAACACTTGGATTTTTGCTCAAGAAACAGGACCGTTAGCCAAGGCCCAAAAACTTCAAAAAACATTGGCGTATAGTGAAGCCATTCCGTTTTATTTGAAAGTACTGGAAAAGGACGACAATAATTCTGAGGCGTTAAAAGGGGTTGCTGAATGTTATCGCATGACCAACCAAACGGAACAATCCGAAACCTATTATCGCCGCTTTTTTGCAAATGGAAAATCAATTGAAGCCAACGACAACCTTCGCTATGCTCAAATATTGATGGCCAATGCCAACTACACCGAGGCACAGAAATATTTTACAGCGTATGCTTCCACTGCTACGAGTGATGAGCGCGCCAAAAACCAATTGGAGTCGATCAGCATGTTGGACGATTTGTTGCGAGACAGTGTTAGATATGCGGTCTCCCCAGGAAAATTCAATACTTCCAACTCAGATTTTTCTCCTGTCAAATTTGCCGACGGCTTTGTATTTGTTTCCTCTAGAGGTAAAGGTGGCCTCAATGAGAAAACACATTCTTGGACCGGTGATCCTTATTTGACATTGTTCTACGCTAAAGGCGACGCAAGCACCTCCAACACCGCTGCTCCTTTTGCTACGGAGCTCAAATCGGATTATAACGATGGCCCGGCTTGTTTCACCGCCAAAGGAGATGAGATGTTTTTAACCCGCAACAACAGCAAGCTCCCTTTCAGAAACGACAAAACCGCTCGACTCAAAATCGTGGTATCCAAATTGGAAAATGGTAAATGGACAGAGCCCGCAGAAATGCCGTTCAACCGTGCGCAATACAACACCGCCCACGCTTGCTTGTCATTGGATGGTAATCGACTCTATTTTTCTTCCGATATGCCCGGCGGATCTGGTGGTATGGATATTTACTATGTGGATCGCAACGGTACAGCATGGACGGATCCTGTAAACATGGGTAAATCCGTGAATACCGCCGGCAACGAGGCGTTTCCTTATGTGGCACCTGATGGTATGTTCTATTTCTCCTCCGATGGTCTTCCCGGCCTAGGCGGATTGGATATGTTTAAGAAAGATTTGGCCAGCGAAGCAAAGCCCATCAACCCCGGATATCCGTTCAACACCCACAAGGATGATTTTGGATTTTGGATGGCTCCGGACCTCACTTATGGATTATTATCATCCAACCGAAAAGGCGGATCCGGTGATGACGACATTTGGCAAATCACTTTTGTGAATAAGCTGGTTATTTTTGGATTGGTGGCCGACAAAGCCACCATGGAACCCATTCCCGGGCCAACGGTTTATTTGAAAGACACATTGGGCAATGTAGTAACCACGGCCATCACCGACGCCCAAGGAAACTATGCTTTGAAGGGCGATTTCAACACCAGGTATGTCATTGCTTCAAATCCTGACGGTTTTTTTGCAGGACAAAAGGAATTTTCAACAACTGATCTGTCAAACGATTCTTTACGCGTGGACCTGTTGCTCGATAAAATCATCATCAACAAACCCATCGTATTGGAAAACATCTACTACGACTTTGATAGGTGGAACATTCGTCCGGATGCTGCATTGGAGCTCGATAAGCTTGTTAAAATTCTCAATGACAATCCGAAGATCGTCATCGAGCTGGGCTCTCACACGGACAGCCGTGCCTCTGATGCATACAACCTCACCCTTTCCCAGCGCCGCGCCCAATCAGCGGTTGATTACATCATCAAGATCGGCGGAATAGATGCCGCCCGCATTTCCGCCAAAGGTTATGGTGAAACCATGCACGTGAACAAATGCAAAAACGGCACACGTTGTACCGAGGCTGAACACCAACAAAACAGAAGGACCGAGTTCAAGGTGGTGAGTCAGTAGTAAACCATCGGCTTCGGTCGGTTGTTAATATAACGTGCAAAAAAACGACCGCATATCAACACTTTTGCCGATGGCAATCGCCCTTTTATGGCTTGCCATGCAGTTTGTGGAACAAAAAGGTCCCACACCGGTTGATGCATACAGGGGCCCCAAGTCAACAATCAAAAACAAAATCCCCTTACGGGACCGTATTGACAAGGCCATTGAACAGGAGTTTGAACTCACCAAAGATCCTGCCACCAACACCGTTCCGCGTGAGCGCCTGTTACAGGCCATGGCATACGCCGATCAGTTACGCAGCCTATCAGGAAACCGAATGGCGGGAGCCATCACCATGAATTGGACGGAGCGCGGACCGAACAATGTGGGCGGCCGAACGCGGGCCATCATGTTTGAGCCAAACGATCCCACCGGCAATACCGTTTGGGCTGCAGGAGTAGGCGGGGGTTTATGGAAAACCACCAATATATCGGCCACCACACCCACCTGGACGCCCATCAACGATTTATTCGACAACATCGCCATCGTATCCATGGCATTCAATCCAAGCAACACCAACGAACGATATTTTGGCACAGGTGAAGGATTCTTTAATGCGGACGCCATTAGGGGCAATGGCATTTGGAAATCCATCGACGGGGGCGCTAATTGGTCGCCATTACCCTCAACCCTCAACAGCGCGAGCTTCAGGTTTATCCAGAAAATGGTGGTACACCCGGTCAGCGGACATGTTTTTGCCGCTACTCGTTCGGGTTTGCAAAGGAGCACCGATGGCGGGACCACATGGACCAAGGTGTTGGGCGCCGGAACAGGCGCCTCTAATGATGCTGTGGCTGATCTAGAGATTACATCCAACAATGTGTTGATTGCCACTATTGGCATGTTCAGTACCGATGGCATTTATCGTTCATCAACGGGGGCTTCTGGTACGTGGACCAAATTGAATACTGCAGCCAGTGGATTTCCCACCACCGGCATTCAACGGATTGAAGTGGCTTGCGCACCTTCGGATGCTAATGTGATGTATGCCGTTACACAAGGCGCGGGCAATGGCGCAGGGGGTGTTTATCGTTCTGCCGACCAGGGCACCACATGGACCACGCGAACGCTGCCTGCGGATGCCGACGGAGGCATTGGAGCGGATTTCACTCGTGGCCAAGCATGGTATGATTTAGCACTTGCCGTAGATCCAAACAATGCTGATGTACTGTGTGTAGGCGGTATCGATTTATTCAAATCCACCAATGGCGCCACCACATGGCAACAGATTTCGCATTGGTATGGTGGGTTTGGATTCCAATATACGCACGCCGATCAACACACTATCGTGTATCAACCCGGCAGCTCTTCCACTATTTTGTTTGGTAATGACGGAGGTGTGTTTCGTACCACTAACGGTACCGCCATCATTCCTACAATTCAATCCAAAAGCGATAATTACAACGTAACACAATACTATGCCTGCGCCATGCACCCAACGGCATACTCCAATTACTTTTTGGCGGGCGCTCAAGACAACGGATCACACCAGTTCAATAGTGGCGGCATCAATTCCATCATAGAAGTTACGGGAGGAGATGGGTGCTTTACGCACATCGATCAAAACCAGCCGCAATACCAGTTCACCTCGTATGTCTACAACAACTATTACCGATCCAACAATGGTGGAGCAAGCTTTTCATCCATCACCAGCAACAACAATGGTTACTTCGTAAACCCGACGGATTTCGACGATGTCAATAACAACCTATACGCATCCGCGCCTTCGGGAACCTATTATCGCATATTGAATGCACACACCACCAATACGCTTGCATCTGTTTCGGTGGCTGAATTCAATAGTGGTCGCGTTTCCCATGTTTCGGTTTCACCCAATACGCCCCACCGCGTATTTTTCGGACTCAGCAATGGACGAATCGTAAAGGTTGATAATGCCAACGCCACCATCACCGCCGCAAATATTACCGGTGCAGGAATGCCCACCGGCTCCGTCTCTTGTATCGCCATTCAAAACGGCAACGACAATCACTTGCTGGCAACCTATTCCAACTACGGAGTGGTAAGCGTTTGGGAAACCACCAATGGCGGCGCGTCGTGGACCGCTGTGGAAGGAAATCTTCCTGATTTGCCAGTCAGATGGGAATTATTCAATCCAACCAACGCATCGCAAGCGTTGTTGGCAACGGAAGTGGGTGTGTGGTCTACGGATCTTCTCAGCGGCGCAGCCACAGTATGGGGGCCCTCCAACAACGGATTGGCCAATACCCGTGTGGACATGCTGCAGATACGCAGTAGCGATAATCTCGTAGCGGCAGCCACCCACGGACGCGGATTATTTACGACAGATGTGTTTGCCTCACCCAATGCCGACTTTGCCGTAAATAGAAAAGTGATTTACGGAAACAAGACGGTTCAATTCACGGATGCCAGCTATAAAGCCACTGCGTGGAATTGGGATTTCGGCGATGGCACCACATCCACCTTAAAAAACCCCACCAAAATGTATACTGCTGCGGGGCTGTACAATGTAACCTTAACCATCAACGGTAATGCCGCACTTACCAAAACCATCAATGGTGCCGTGCACGTATTGCCCAACAAAGGGGTTCCGTTTCTGCCAGCAAACGGCGGCAGCTTTGACCTCGACCCTTTATCCTTTGCCTCTGAAACATTTGCAGGAACGCCATTTGAAAGAGGTAGTTCAGCCGTTGCAGCCAAGAGTGGCACGCGAAGTGGTTCGAGTGCATGGGTGACAGGATTAACCGCAACTACTTATGCCGACAATACCGATGCTCGTTTGTGGACACCCAACTTCAACTTCACGCTTCCAGGAACATACACACTGTCGTTTTATCGCAAGAACAGCTTCGAGTTGCAATACGACGGCTTTATTGTGGAATACACCACCGACCGAGGCGACACGTGGATTCCTTTAGGCAATACCGTTGTTGCCAATTGGTACGACTTCGGCAACACCGCAGGGGCAACGGCCTTTCCCATCAACCAGGCATATTTCAACACCACCAAATCAACCTATACGCTTTGTCAATACAATGTGTCTTTCTTGGCCGGTAACACCTCGGTAGGTTTCCGTTTGCGTTTCAAGAGTGATGTAACCATTGGCGCCGCAGGAGTGGCCATTGATGATTTTGAACTGAACGGACCCACCACTACTCCCTTGCCGGTGGAACTGGTTTCATTTACAGGAGAGGCCAACGACACAGGAAACCTGTTGCGGTGGACCACCTTGTCGGAAACCAACAACGACCGCTTTGAGGTGGAGCGCTCCAGCGGCGGAAATGATTTTATGAAAGTGGGCCAAGTGGCTGGAAGGGGCAATGCCAACGCTGCGTATACGTATGAGTTTATCGACCCTGTGACAGGCAGTCGCAATTTTTATTATCGTTTGCGCCAAGTGGATTTCGATGGCGGCCAGTCGTTGTCGAACATCATTCTGATTCGCCGCAACAATCCAACCTCCATTAGTATATTCCCAACAGTATTTGAAGACGAAACCACAGTTACGCTTCCAGCGCCCGGAAACATATTGGTAGAGCTGTATGATATTTCGGGTAAGATTGCAGCAAGGTATGAATCCGCTACAACGAACAACACCTATCGTATCAAATGGAATGTGCCTACGGGAACTTACTTGGCACGCATACGCTCGGGCGAGGAGGTGGTGGTGAAAAGGATTTTGAAAACCGGGGAACGCTGATTGGGCGGATAGCCACGAATGCTCGCGGATCTATTCGTCGACAAAAATCAAATCCGCGTTAATCCGCCAGATCCATGTTTCTTTTTTGTCACTTTTTGCTTGCCCAAAAAGTAACCAAAAAGGGCACCACTCCCGATAGCTATCGGGAAACCAACCACCTGCTCGTCCTTGTCGCACAAGGCTACACCCCCGGGCTGGCCGAGCTTGTGGTTCGCACTTTTCGTGGACACCCCGCGCGCTGACATCTGCTACTGCTCCGCCCTGAGTTAATCGAAGGGTCGAAGGGTGACTAATGACCAAT
>JBMTLM010000010.1:0-17235 GCA_049431185.1 Bacteroidia bacterium
GCAAATGTCCTTTAATTCAGCGGAGAAAGAGGATGATGATCGGGTCTTGAACATCAAAGCGCCGAACACATTAGAGCATGGTCCGGTAATCGTTGCAAGGTCTAATCCAAAGTCAGAGAAATTAATGGCAATGTTTACCATTTGCTCAGGATCCAAAGATGTATTATAGGATGCTCCAGAACCAGACAAGTTGCCCCAATAACCTGCAGGAGATGAAGCTGTATTCAGCACACTGTAAACCAAACAGGCCGAGGGGCTCAACGAGGTGATTTCAGCATAACCATAACCGTTGGAGGCGGAACCTGTAATGAAATCGCCGGTAAAATTGAATGGGCGACCTGGTAAGGCGTTAAACCATGCCAAACCGTTTCCGTTACCGTCCAAATTATTGATGTCGCACCAAACCTTGACTGACGCGATACCGCTTGAGGAATTATAATTCAGGCAAACCAATATATCTCCAGCTACCTGAATGGCTCCGGTGCTTGAAAAGGAAAAGGCTGAGTGCCCGCCGGTGGCAGCTGGACCAGTATTGCTAAGGCTGCCGGTGGTAAGGTTTAGCACTGGCACCTGTCGATATATTTCAATATCCGTATAGCTGTCGCCGCTTGTTCCTAACTTGGTAACATTTGCAAACATCCACAACTTGTTATCCACGCCACTTCGTCTCAGGTGACCTGCAACATCTATGATATCGTTTTTGTTGGGCACAGCCGATGTGGCAATGGTCCACAATGCGGGACTATCGCCGTTTTTGTTACTACCAGCGAACGAGGTGGTATCTGGTGAGATATTATCCCTGGCGGCAAATGCATCAATGAGCTTATTGCCGTTGATGGAGGTTAAATAGGGATAAGACATCCGCTGCAAATACGTGCGATTACGGTCCTGGGATGTTGCGCCAGCCTGAATGATTGAATTGAATTGTGCAGCACTCATGGCTGGAATGGCCGTTGCCGCTGTGGAACCGATCACACCAACGCCTGTTCCAGGGTACAATGGTGAACTGAACCAAGAGTCTCCCATAACTGATGCCGGAGTGTTGGCGTTTACATCTCCATCCACCCCAAATCCTGAAATCTGAGTGGGTGTCGAACAAGTTGATTGTCCAAAAGCAGGTATGGATAAAACACACCATACAATGGACGCGATGATGATGGAGTAAAAAGTTCTAGTCATGCGATTAAATTTCAAAGTGTTTGACATCTTGTGGTTGGCATTAATAGTCGATTGACTTTTAAATAGGTATAATAACAGCCTTCTTTGTACGTGGCGCTTAAACTTTGGGTTACGAATTCAAAGAAAAAATCCTAGTTAACTTGATTTCTCAAACGTAAAAGTTACAAGACAGGATTGCGCTAAATTTTGACAAATCGAAAAAGCGCAATTGCAAATAATTGATATTCCGTAAGTTAAAAAATTAAGGTGGATCGAATTTGTGGGCAAAAAAGCCGGTAGCTTGGGTGAAGCTACCGGCAAAATTGATTCATTTGACCCTATTAAATGTTGCTTAAAAGTGATTTCACGATTTGAGAAACCAATTTGTTGTCGGCTTGACCGGCAAATACTTTTGATGCAGTGGCCATGACCTTACCCGTATCCCCCGGACCATTTGCACCCAAGTTTTGAATGATCTCTTGCAGCTTAGCGGTGATCTCTGCTTCGGATAACTGAGCGGGCAGATACTTTTCAATGACTGAAATTTCCTCTTTTTCTGTCAAAGCGAGATCCTCCCTACCCTGCTTTTCATAAATGTCAACCGACTCTTTGCGTTGCTTGACCAAACGCTGTAGGATTTTCAATTCATCGTCTCCAGACATGTTGGGTGAAGCACCGCTGGTTTTGGCAAGCAGGATCGCAGACTTTACAGCCCGCAGGGCCCGCAGGGCCGCATCGTTTTTTGAAAGCATGGCGGCCTTGAGGTCGCTGTTTATTTTTTCTTCCAGTGTCATGGTTGATTAATCTACTCGATCGTGTAGGAATGGGTTGTTGGGCTTGATTTCAGGGCGGCCTTCGTTTTCACCGGTCAGGCTAAGCTTTGAAATTTCCACGTTTTGAGGTGTGGCACTGTTCTCGAATTGCACACCTCTGCGCTTATATGCAGGGATTTTCTCCATATCACTCAAGCCGCTTGGCGTATTGTAGCGCATGTTCAGCTCTCGAATCCTGGCAATCCTGTCGGTGGCCATTCGCTTTGCCTCTTCATCAATCACTGAAGAATCGTTGCTGGATGCCTCCACAACAGGTGTCGATGCCACAGGCTCTTGATGGTCATCCACAGGCTTGATATATACAAAAGAGGTGGAATCATCATCAAGATGGTCTAGCTTTAGCTCAACGATACTTGGGGAATCAGCCTCATGAATATGATCGGATGTTTCCGTAGATAATTCAAAAATCGGATCTGAGGTTGCAGTAGTGTCCATTTCAGGTTCGGAAATCAATTCCATGTTCACGGCAACATCATCCAATCCATCTAAATCCGTTTGACCTACTTCAAAAGTGACTTGAAAAGGTTCATTGGAAGTCTCCTCATTCACGATTTCCATCATTTGTATTTCTGGTTCGAGATCGGAAACGGGCTCATCAATGACTTCCAAAGTCATTTCAGGTTCGATGACCTCGGAATCAACTTCCATTTCAAATATCTCTATCTCGGGCAAACTTGTCTCACCCACTATAACCTCAGGGATTTCCTCAGTGCTTTGATCCAAGGCTGGCTCTTCGTTTAAATTGTATACCACAGGCTCATTGAATGCCGATTGATCCAGATCCGTGGCGAACTTCTCCATTACATCTGTTGTGGTTTCCTGTATGATCGTCTGCGAATGCAATTCCAATGGCAGCGCTTCCTGAGCCGTGGATTCAGAGATGATCAGTTCGCCTGAAATATCGTATTTGGTGACGGTCTCCTGATGGGATATCACAGAATCAAGCTGGTCACGAGTTTTGAATCCCGTTGCAATCACCGTGACATTAATTCCGTTTCCTAATGTCTCATCCGTACCAACACCCATGATGACTTCGGCTGAATGACCTGCCCTTTCCTGAATATGGTCGGTAATCTCCGTCATTTCATCCATGGTGATCTCCTCGTTGCCTGATGTGATGTTCAACAGGATATATCGTGCTCCCTCAATGGAGTTGTCGTTCAACAATGGGGAATGCAAGGCTTTTTCAACAGCCATTACCGCCCTGTTGTCGCCATCTGCATGAGCGGAACCCATGATAGCGACACCGCTTTCCTTCATCACCGTCTGAATGTCGGCAAAGTCAACATTGATATGTAATGTGGTGGTGATAATCTCAGCAATGCTCTTGGCAGCAATGGCCAGTATGTCATCAGCATGACCAAAGGCCTCACGTAATTTAAGATCGCCGTGAATCTCACGAAGCTTATCGTTACAGATAACAAGCAATGTGTCGACATTGCGTCGCATCTCCTCCACTCCTGCATCTGCCTGAGCTTTGCGTTTTTTGCCTTCAAATCCGAAAGGAATGGTTACGATACCAACCGTTAGGATTCCCATTTCCCTGGCAATGGCAGCGATGATCGGTGCCGCACCCGTACCTGTTCCACCACCCATGCCGGCCGTAATGAAAACCATTTTTGTGTTATGGCGCAGGATTTCCTTCATTTCGTCGATGTTTTCCAATGCGGCCTTGCGACCTACTTCAGGCATGGCTCCAGCACCCAAGCCTTGCGTAAGTCCAGGGCCCAACTGCACTTTCAATGGCACTGGACTTTTATCCAATGCTTGGTGATCAGTGTTGCAAACGATGAAGTCGACACCTTTGATACCGAGTTTAAACATATGATTGACTGCGTTGCTGCCGCCGCCGCCCACACCGATAACCTTGATGATGGATGGTCTTTCTGTTGGGATTTCAAATTGCATCATTGCTTAGGGGGTTTATGGGTTTAAAAATATTTTGAATGATTGGTGATTATTTAAAGTGTTGGATCCTGACCGCCGTCCTTGATGATCTCCTTGCCTCTTTGAAAAAAGAGATTAAACCAAGAACCCGGTTTGGGATTTTTTCCCTCGTCCACACCCGTTGTTTCCGTGATGGAGGTTGGCTCGGTGTCGACTTGCTTGATTCTTACCTTTTCTTGTTCGGCAATGCCTTTCAAAACCAATCCTACCGCTGTGGCATACATCGGGCTTTTGATTTCGTCGGACCCTTTTGCCAAATGTTCATTCGGGTAACCGATGCGCGTATCCATTCCCGTGTGAAACTCTATGAGTTGGGCGATATTCTTCAGTTGGGAGCCGCCTCCCGTTACCACGATACCCGCAATGAGTTTCTTTTCAAAGCCGGAGCTCTTGATTTCATAGGCTACGCATTCAATGATTTCCTCCATTCGCGCCTGAATGATTTCTGCCAAGCTCCGGACGGAAATCTCTTTGGGTTCCCGACCTCGCAGTCCGGGTATGGAAACAATCTCGTTGCTCTTGGTTTGCTTGGCCAATGCTGAACCGAATTTAACCTTGAGCAGTTCCGCCTGGCTACGAATAATCGAACAGCCCTCCTTGATATCATCCGTGATCACATTGCCGCCGAATGGTATTACCGCTGTATGCCTAATGATGCCATCCTGAAAAATCGCAATATCAGTGGTTCCACCACCGATGTCAACCAACACCACTCCTGCTTCCTTCTCCTCATCACTCAAAACCGCTTCAGCAGATGCCAAAGGCTCTAGGATCAGGTTTTCCGCCTCGAGTCCGGCCTTGCTTACACATTTCTGAATGTTATTGGCCGCCGTGATCAAACCGGTGATGATATGACAATTGGCTTCCAACCTGATTCCCGACATTCCCACGGGATCCTTAAAGCCCTGCTCATTGTCTATGATGAATTCCTTGGGAATCACGTGAATGATGGCTTGTCCGGGCGGAACGGCCAGGCGGTGCATATCCTTGATGATGGCATCAATGTCTTCATGGCTGATTTCATCATTTAAGCTTGACCGCGTGATCATGCCACGGTGTTGTATGCTTTTGATATGCTGACCTGCAATTCCTACATACACCTGTCCGATTTCAACATTGGATTTGGCCTCAGCGATTTTCACGGCCTCCTTAATGGAATTTACCGTTTTTTCGATATTGGCAACCACTCCGCGCATCACGCCCAAGGATTCCGTTTTCCCCATACCAAGGATTTCTATTTTTCCGTTTTCGTTTTTACGACCTACGATGGCGCAAATCTTGGTTGTACCGATATCGAGTCCGACAATGATTGGGTTGTTTGGCATGGTTTATTGTTGATTGGTTAATGTATCGTTTTTACTTTGGACCATCTTGGTGCAGACCACCTGGTCAATGAATTTCAAGTTGAGTTTTGAGTAGGATTGCCAACCGAGCCGTGAAGCGCCGTCCGTATAGAACCTACGCAGGTTTTCCATCTTTCTAGACAGCAAATCGGATGATCCGATCAACACAGTATGGTTTCCGACGCGAGGAACCAATTCCAAGTCGAAATCCTCATTCACATAAATCTGCTCTATCTGGGCATTCCAAAAATCGTCCTTGCTGATGAATTCCGCGACCTCAAAAACCTGTTGAAGCAACGGTTTCCCGCTGGTATCAGGCACAGGGGCAGAAAAATCCAATGACATCTGTGTCATCTTGTCAAATATGAAACCCGATGCCACCGGCAGTCGCGTTGCATAGGTTTCTCCGATAGGCATGAATCCACCGGTTCGATCAATATAAAAATGATCGTTATTGTAGTTAATGATACGAACCACCGGATCACGTTGATGGATGTCCATGCGTATGCGGCCATCTATCGTTGCATAAACAGCTGCCGTTGCGACATAAGGATTCGACAAGGCCCGTTTCTCCATCATCCGCATATCAATCGTAGAGAGTGGCTTCCCCTCGACGGCGGTGGATTTGGAACTGAAAAGCGCTTTGATATCATCGGGTGAAACAAAATAATGGCCAGTGGAATCCATGATGACCACCTCCAATCCTTGACAACGCACCTCATGCTGGGACTTTTCGGCAAAACCAACTGCTGTAATCAAGGCAGCCGCCATCAGCACCCAGGACAATACAACAAATATTTTAGGATTGATCCTGGTCATGGGTTGAGTTGTTGTGTTTGCAGTTTACTACTGATTGAATCCACCACGCCCTCAACCAACGCATCAATGTCTCCGGCCCCCAACATCAAAATGACATATGCATCCGCATTTGAAACATGATCGAATAGCTCTTCTTTGGAAACAAGCTTCTTTTCATCGATGGTACATTTACCCAGAATCATGGAGGACGTTATTCCAGGGATAGGCAGCTCACGTGCCGGATAAATATCCAACAGGACCAGCTCATCCAATTCAGATAAACTTTGGGCAAACCCGTCCGCAAAGTCCCTGGTTCTGGAATACAGATGCGGCTGAAAAACGCCCAGTATTTTTTTTCCGGGATACAACTCCCTGACGGTTTGGATGGCGGCTTTCAGTTCAGTTGGGTGATGTGCGTAATCGTCGATAACCACTTTTTGGTCGCTTCTCAATCGATACTCAAATCTCCTATGGACTCCTTTGAATGCGGCCAATCCGGTTCTGATTTCATCCGGTGTGAGTCCCTCTTGATGACAAACGATTGTAGCCGCCACGGCGTTTTCAACATTGTGCCTTCCAGGACAGTAAAGCAGCAAGTCGGTGATCATATAATCCGGACCAATGACATCGAATACATAAGCGCCATTTTCAATTCGCAGGTTGGAGGCCTTGAAATCTCCTTCCATGGTGGCCGAATACGTGTGAGTGGGTGTGATGTTGGAGGTACGTTCAATGCCCGACTTCACGAACAAGGAACCACCCGGTTTGAGTCGTGAGGCAAATTCAGTATAACAATCCACCATTGTTTGATGGCTGCCATATATATCCAAGTGGTCGGGATCCAAGGATGTGATTACCGAAACATCGGGACTCAATCGCAGAAAAGAACGGTCGTACTCATCCGCCTCCGCTACCATGATTTCATGTTCCCTGTTGGATGCCAACAGCAAATTCGTGTGGTAGTTGGATGAAATTCCACCTAAAAATGCAGTAACGTTTCTACCTGAATGATGCAATACATGTGCAATCATGGTAGAGGTGGTGGTCTTTCCATGGGTTCCTGCAACGGCAATGGTCCTGACACCTCGTGTAACCTCTCCCAAAACCTCAGATCTTTTCCAAAGCCTGACACCCAAAGCCGCAATGTGGTTTAATTCCTTATGGTCTTTAGGGATTGCAGGGGTATAAACAACCAACACCTCGCTAAAATCCTGACCTGCCGAAAACCATGAAGGTAGCCGATCAGGATTGTCCATATAAGAAACGGCAATGCCTTCACTTGAAAGTTCAACCGTGAGTGGTGTTTCCGTTTTATCATAACCGCACACTACTACACCTCGCGAATGAAAATACCGGGCCAGAGCACTCATGCCGATACCTCCGATTCCCAGGAAATATGCCTTCTTGATATGTGTGAACGACTCCGTCAATTTATGATGTTATTTCTTTTTTCCGTTGCAATCCGATAAACCTCTTTCGCAATCCGATCCGCCGCATCCGTGATGGCCATTTGACCCATGTTGCTTGACAATTCCGACATCCTTGTTTTGTCCTGGATGGTTTGCACAGCGCGATTAACCAACTGGGTCGATGCATCCGCATTACGAACCAGTATGGCCGCTCCCTTGTTCACCAACGACATGCAATTGTGGGTTTGATGATCTTCTGCTGCGGTTGGCAAAGGCACCATGATGGCAGGTTTTCCAACAACAGCCAATTCCGAAACCGTACTTGCCCCTGCGCGTGAGATTACCAGGTCGGACACGGCAAAGGCGTAATCCATCCTGCGAATGAAATCAAATGCATGCGCATTATCATAACCGGAGTCCTTGATTGATTGAATGGCTTTGGGCAGATATGCGTTACCACATTGCCAAATCAATTGTATGCCGGCATCCCTGAGGATGTGTAACCCGTCACAAATTGCATGATTGATGGCCAAAGCTCCTTGGCTTCCGCCCACAACGAGCAAAACCGGCTGGCTTGCGTTAAGACCGAAAAAGCGAAGTGCCTCGTCTTTTTTACCCTCGATGGATACCATCTCCTTGCGCACGGGGTTACCAGTAACTATTACCTTGGAAGACGGGAAATGCTTCTCCATTCCGTCATAACCTACACAGATGGCCCTGGCCTTGGATGCCAAAAGCTTGTTGGTAATCCCAGGATAAGAATTTTGCTCTTGTATGACAGTAGGAACACCGAGTTTGGCGGCGGCCCAAAGCAGTGGACCGCTGGCATAGCCACCTACACCAACCGCTACATCAGGCTTAAAGCGCCTTACAATTGATACGGCCTTGATCAGGCTCGACACCAGCTTGAATGGAAACACAAGGTTCGAAAGCGACAGACTTCTTTTGAATCCTGAGATGTCCAACCCCACTATTTCATATCCCGCTGCAGGTATTTTTTCCATTTCCATACGACCCTTGGCTCCCACAAAAAGGATTTCTATCGAAGAGTCCAATTGCTTCAACCCGTCTGCAATGGCCAGCGCAGGGAAAATATGTCCCCCTGTGCCACCGCCACTGATGATGACTTTGATATCAGTTTTCAACGGCTTGCAAACCTCCTTCCTTCTCTATGTCTCTGCTTACGCTGAGGATGATTCCAATGGCAATACTGGTAAACCAGATAGAGGTACCTCCCATGCTGAGCATGGGCAGTGGTTGTCCGGTTACTGGAAATATTCCGACTGTAACAGCCATGTTGATCATGGCCTGAAACACCAAGCTGAAGGCGCAGCCGATTGCTGCAAATGTTGCAAACGCACGTGGCGAGTTGCTTACAATTTTTACTGCTCGATACAATAAGACCAGATATAGGACAACAATCAGGACACCACCTATCATTCCATACTCCTCGATGATGATGGCATAAATGAAATCGGAATATGGATGAGGAAGGAAATTGCGTTGTGCACTGTTACCGGGGCCCACGCCGATCATGCCGCCTTTGGCAATGGCGATATTGGCCTGTTGCGCCTGGAAACTATCGGATCCGTCCTTGCCGTCAAAGAAAGACTCCATTCGAGCCTTCCAGGTCATGATCCTGCCTTCCTTGCCAATGGCTAAGGAAACCCCGAGGAATAATCCGAAAGCAACAATTCCAATGCCTACCAAAGAGGCAATGTATTTTAAATTTATCCTTCCGATCAACATCAATATGATGCAGGTTGCAAACAATACGGCTGCCGTGGAAAAGTTTGCAGGCAAAATCAATCCACAAGTGATCAAAACCGGCAACATGATAGGAAGAAATGCAGACTTGAAGTCCTTGATGTTGTCCTGTCTGAGTGAAAGTGCCCGCGCTACGAACAGGATCAAGGCCAGTTTGGCAAGATCGGAAGTCTGAAACGAAAGATTGACGATAGGCAATGTAAGCCATCTGCTCGCCTCATTGCGATTGGTTCCCATGATCAGCGTGAACAACAGTAAAGGGATGGCTACACCAATGATGATGTTGGCCAATCGAGCATAAACCGTGTATCTGAACAGGTGGGCGGCATACATCAATGCGAATCCGAAGAACAGTATGAAGAGATGCTTGACCAGGTAAAATTCCGTGTTGCCATGTTTGGTTTTATAGGCCAACGTCCCTGTGGAGCTATAAACCGCCAGAATGGAAAAAAATGCAAGCAGTATCACGACGAGCCAAATGACCCGGTCGCCCCTGAAGTATTTATCCAACCAACTGTTCATCTCGTGTCGTCTTGATGATGGATTATAAGGATCTGACGGCGGTTTTGAATTGCCAACCGCGATCTTCATAGTTTTTGAAAAGATCGAAGCTTGCACATGCAGGTGAAAGGAGCACAACATCTCCCTTGCGTCCGATTTCATAGGATTTTTGAACGGCGTCCATGGCCGAGGCTGTTTCAGCAATGTCGGACACGATATCCGAAAAAGACTCTCGGATCTTGGTATTGTCTTTGCCCAAACAAACGATGGCCTTTACTTTCTCCTTCACCAGTTCACGCAATGCCTCATAGTCATTTCCCTTGTCAACGCCTCCGGCGATCCAGATCACCGGCTTTTGCATGCATTCCAATGCATACCAGGCAGAGTTGACATTGGTGGCCTTTGAATCGTTGATGAATTCAATCCCATGCACCGTCATCACATGCTCAAGCCTGTGTTCAGCGTTTTTGAAGTCGGCAAAACTTTCCCTTACCACTTCCTTTCTGATGTCAAGGATTCGAGCGGCTATTCCGGCAGCCATGGAGTTGTAAAGATTGTGTTTGCCTTGCAAGGCCAGGTTGTAAATGGACATATCTAAGATTTGGTTTTTTATGTTTATTACCAGGTTTTCATTTTGTATGTAAGCTGCCGTATCCGTAGGATTGGAAATGGAAAACGGATAGGTTGTTGCCTTGAGCTGCCTTATTGAAATCTCTTTGGAAAGAACAGGGTCGTCAGCACAATAGATGAAAGCATCCTTTTCGGATTGGTTATTGGTGATCCTGAATTTGGCATCTACGTATTTGGAGAAGTCATACTCGTACCGATCAAGATGGTCAGGGGTGATATTTAGCAGTATGGCAGTATCGGCCTTGAATTTGAACATGCCATCCAATTGGAAGCTGCTTAACTCAATCACATAGTAATCACGATCGGTTTCCGCAACCTGCATGGCAAAACTCTTTCCCACATTTCCCGCAAGCCCAACATTTAAACCGGCTTTTTGCAAGATGTGATAAGTCAAAAGGGTGGTGGTGGTTTTACCGTTAGTGCCGGTGATGCACACTTTGTGAGCGGTGGTGTACCTGGCTGCAAATTCAATCTCGGAGATTACGGGAATACCTTTGCTTTTCAGTTGTTGAACCACCGGAGCCTTGTCGGGTATTCCCGGGCTCTTGATGACTTCCGTAGCGGACAATAAGCGGTCCATGGAATGTGAACCCTCCTCAAAATCTATCCCACGTCTGGTAAATTCATCCCTGTAATATTCGCGAATGGCACCACTGTCGGAAACAAAAACGTCATAACCCTGCTTACGGGCAAGCACAGCGGAACCGAGCCCGCTTTCGCCGGCACCGAGAATCACCATTTTCGCCTTTACAGTCATCGGATCAGCGCAGCTTGAGTGTTACAATAGTTAAGACAGCCAACATGATGCCTACAATCCAGAAGCGGGTCACTATTTTGGATTCGTGGTAGCCAAGTTTTTGATAGTGGTGGTGCAATGGCGACATCTTGAATATGCGTCTGCCCTCACCGAACTTCCTTTTCGTGTATTTGAAATAGCTGACCTGTATCATTACAGACAGGTTTTCGATCAGAAAAATGCCGCACAAAACAGGAATCAGCAACTCCTTGCGTATGGCGATGGCGAATACGGCAATGATGCCACCTAAGGCAAGACTGCCCGTGTCTCCCATGAATACCTGTGCCGGATAGGCATTGAACCAAAGGAAGCCCACACAGGCCCCTACAAATGCGCTCATGAAGACCATCAGTTCACCCGTATTCGGGATATACATGATATTGAGGTAATCTGAAAAAATAGTGTTACCAGACACATAGGCAAAGACGGCCAAGGTGACTCCAACGATGGCAGACGTGCCGGTGGCCAATCCGTCTATCCCATCCGTTATGTTTGCACCATTTGAAACTGCTGTTACGATAATGATTACTGCAATGATGAAAATGATCCATACATATTTTCCAGATGCATCACCTAACCACGCCGATATCATCTTGTAGTCAAACTCATTGTTCTTCATGAAAGGAATGGTGGTGGCAGTCGATTTCATGTCAAGCACCGTTCCAGCATTTTCGGCTTCCAAATTCTGAGTGATGGACACTCCGCCTTGATCCGCCTGGTCGATGCGAACCACCACATCATCATTGAAATAAAGTACGGAGCCCACAATCAATCCGAGTCCGACCTGACCTACGATTTTGGAGCGCCCGGCAAGTCCTTTCTTGTCTTTTTTGAAAACCTTGATATAGTCGTCCAAGAAGCCGATGAAGCCCAACCACAGCGTCGATACAATCATCAGTAAGATGTAAATGTTATCGAGTCTTGCCAACAGTAGCGTTGGTATCAAGATGGCTGAAAGAATGATCAATCCTCCCATGGTGGGGGTGCCTTGCTTTTGGGCTTGACCTTCGAGTCCGAGATCGCGAACGGTTTCGCCCACTTGCTTCTTAAGCAGCAGTCGAATGATGGGTTTTCCAAGAATAAGGGTGATGAACAACGAAATGATGATCGCAAAGGCGGCCCTGAAAGAGATGTACTTGAACACCCCTGCACCTGGGACATCCAAAACCTGATCCATATATTCGAACAGATAATACAACATCAGCTCTCCATTATTTTAAATGATTCCACTAGCACTTGTTTGTCATCAAAAGGGAACTTCACACCGGCAATCTCCTGATACTTTTCATGGCCTTTGCCAGCCACGAGTATGATATCGCCTGCAACGGCCATGTTGCATGCAAGCCGCAAGGCCTCCTTGCGATCGACCATCGCGATTGTTTTTTTGAAGTGTACAGGTGATACACCGGCACGCATCTCATCAATGATCAATTCAGGGTTTTCGGACCGGGGATTATCCGACGTGAAAATGACCTTATCACTCAGGTCCGTGGCAATTTTACCCATCAAGGGCCTTTTGGTTTTATCACGATCACCGCCACAACCCACTACGGTGATGACTGTTTCGTTACCAGTGCGAAGATCCTTGATGGTATTCAATACATTCATCAGCGCATCGGGAGTATGGGCGTAATCAACGATACCGGTTACATTGTTTGCCGATATGACGTATTGAAAACGACCATCTACCGGCTCCAGATTACTCAATGCCGTTAAAACATCCAGTTTGCTTTGTCCTAACATCACCGCGGTGGCATAAACACCGGTGATGTTATAGGCATTGAAGGAGCCAATCAATCTGCATAAAACCTCTTGCCCATCCAAAGAAAGCAGCAATCCTCCAAAAGTGTTTTCGATGACCTTGCATTTGAAATCAGCCATTCCCTTCAAACCGAAACTCCTGGTGGTGGCCTTGCAGTTCTGTACCATCACCGACCCGTTACGATCATCCGAGTTATACAATGCAAACGCTTCGTTGGGCAACATGTCAAAAAACCCTTTTTTCGCAGCGATGTAGGCTTCAAAAGTCTTATGGTAATCCAAGTGATCATGAGTGATATTGGTGAAGACTCCTCCAGCAAATCTCAATCCAGCAATCCGTTGTTGCACTACGGCGTGGGAGCTCACCTCCATGAAACAATATTCGCATCCATCATCCACCATCTTCGATAGGATCCTGTTCAAGCTGATGGGATCAGGAGTAGTGTGAGTGGAAGGCATGACCTGCTCGTTGATCCTGTTTTCAACCGTTGATATGAGACCACATGGAAAGCCCATGCTCATAAACAACCGGTATAGCAGTGTTACGGAAGTGGTCTTGCCGTTGGTGCCTGTGATACCTATCAGGCTCAGTTTTTCAGATGGATTGTCGAAATAATTGGAAGCCATTACCGCCAAGGCTATCGAGCTATCTGCCACCTTCACGTAGGTAACCCCTGCCGACATGTTTGTGGGCATTGTTTCACAAACGATGGTGGATGCACCGGATTGGATGGCCTTTTCGATATAGTCATGCCCATCCACACGTGTGCCCCGAACCGCCACAAAAAGATCGCCCGCCTTCACATCGGCCGTGCTAGAGCACAACTCCCCCACGGTCATGGATGTATCTCCGATCACCTCCAACAATCCGGCTTTGTATAATATTTCCTGCAGTTGTTTCATTATCCCAGTTGAATAACGATCTCTTTACCTTTTTCTATTTTACTTCCCGGGGGTATTGATTGACGGACCACGGCTCCCCGTCCCGTGACCCGAATTTGCAAGCCGCAGCTCTCCAATAAGTAGAGGGCGTCACGAAGTCCCATACCGGTCACATCAGGCACGTTGCCCGATGTGACATTACGCGACTTTAATTGAATCTGGTTTGCACTCGTGGAGGATGACACCCACTCCGCATCACGGTCCATGACCAGGTCTTTAATGCCAACTTGATTCAATGCATATTCCGCGGTCTGCATGTTACCGCTTTTCACCAAAGGCAGCTTCGCAGCGGACGAGGTGTTGGCCATCAAGTCGGGATGTAATTCTATACTCGTTGCATATACCTTGTCGGCAATCTCCTTGAATATGGGCGCAGCTACCTGGGAAGCATAATAAACGTTGTTATTGGGAGCATACACCACTACGATGCAACTGTATCGAGGCTTGTCGGCAGGAAAATAACCGACGAAAGAGGCTTGATATTTCTTATTCTCCTTATTGTAACCGGTTGATGCGGCAGCCTGAACGGCTGTCCCGGTTTTGCCTGCAATGGAATATTGGGCGTGTTTCAAAACCGTAGCCGTACCTTGCTGAACAACGCCTTCCAACATCTTCCTGGCATTCGAGAGGGTTTGATCCGAAGCGATTTTTTCCCTGAGCACCTCCGTACCGAACGTCTGGACAACGGCACCTTTGTTTCGGATTTCCCTTACCAATAGCGGCTTTACCATTTTTCCATTATTGGCAACCGCATTGTAAAAGGTCAGGATTTGCAAAGGCGTAAAAGAGCACTCATATCCGATGGACATGTAAGGCAACGACAACTTGGACCATAATTTTTTTTCAGTGCTGTTGAGGATGGGTTTTCCTGCTCCTGGTATTTGCAAACCCAAGTCATCCTCCAGGCCGAACGACCTGATTCGATCAACAAACGCCTGCGGATTTTTTGAATAATGGCGTTGGATCATTTTGGAGATTCCCACATTGGAACTATGTTCGAATACCTCTTGCAGTGAAATCCTTCCATATCCACCAGGCTTGGAGTCCTTCATCTGGTTACCATAGTAGTTGATGACCCCACCTTGGGTGTCCACTGAATCATCGGGAGCCGCAAATCCATCCTCCATCAATGCCATCATGGAGGCCAGCTTGAACGTAGAGCCTGGCTCGGTACTTTGACCGACACCGAAATTATATGACTCCCTGTATACACCCTCACTCACCATCTGCAGGTTGGCTATGGCCATGATGGCTCCCGTTTGAACTTCCATGAGGATGGCACAGCCTTTATCGGCCTTGTGCCCCCTTAGCTGACGCTCCAATTCGCTTTCAGCCACGTCTTGCAGATTCACATCGATGGTAGTGATGACATCATTACCATCCATCGGCTCGATTTCGTTCTCATCATTGATCGGTTTCCAAACATTACCGGAAAGCTTCTGCATGACCCGCACACCGGTATTGCCTTTGAGATAGCTGTCAAACGCACCCTCGATGCCAACCGAACTGCTGTCGGTTTTGTAGCCGATGGTACGGTCTGCCAGTATCGAAAAGGGTTTCAACCTTTTATTCTTGACTTCGGCAATGAGTCCGCCCTTGTATCTACCCAAACGGAAAACAGGTAATTCGTACAATTTTTTTTGCTGTGCGTGGGTTACGTTTTTTTTGAGCGGGAAATATCGTTTGCCAGGACCTGGCTTTCTGGCCGAAATCAATAACTGTTTATAGGCATAAGGGGGTTTGTCGCCGAGCACCTTCGAAAGACCCAAGGCCAGTGAATCAAGACCGGCCTTGAAAACCTCGTTGGTGATTGTTTCAAGTTGCAGGTCTAGATAAAGGTCGTAGGTAGGCACCGAAGTTGCCAGTAGACTGCCATCGGCGGAATAGATGTTTCCACGAGCAGGTTCAATGATGGCGTTGCGCGTGGTCAGACTGTCGGCCAATGAACGCAACTCATCGCCTCGAACGTTTTGGATGTACCAAATCCTGCCAACAATGGCCACACCGAACAAACACATGAAAGCGTAAAGGAGATAGACCCTTACGAGAATATCCTTTTTAGTCTCTCCCATAGGGTGGATTCCGATTCAGTTTTATGTTGTTGAGCTACGACGATTTTCATAGGTGCTGTTTTGGATTCCTGGATGCCGAACGCAGCAGCCATTCGTGCAACCTCTGACTGTTTACTCGTAAACATCAGTTCCGATTTCACTGAAATGTATTCGGTACGAAGCACCTTCAATTCCTTGCTGGTCTTATCGATTTTTCGGATGACCCTTTCAGCCTCGTAGCTGTTGGCGATGTAAGCCAAGGCTATGCACATCATGAAAAAAACGAAGGGCATGGAAGCAACCAAACCTTCCTTGGAAAATATTCCAAATGAATGCATGACTTTAATGAAGCGGCTGCTGATACCGTTGCCATTGGGCTTACGGTCTTGAACCGTGGTTGTGTTGTCCTCTTGCCTGAGTTTGTTTCCCATGATTCAGTTCCTTTCAGCTACACGCAGTTTTGCACTTCGTGAACGGGGGTTGTCTTCAATTTCCTCCAGCGATGGGGTGATGGCTTTTTTGTAAACGGCCATGAAGGACAAGCCCATTCGATTTCCATAGATATCACGTTGGTCATTGCCCTCGACGTTGCCGGTATTGATGAAGTTTTTCACCATACGGTCTTCGAGGGAGTGATAAGACATTATCACGAGCCTTCCTCCCTTGGTGATTAACCTGGATGATTGGCTTAGGAGCTCCCTGAGCACTTCCAGTTCACGATTGATTTCGATTCGCAATGCCTGGTATATTTGGGCGAGCCACGTGTTACCATCTTTCGCAGGCATTAAATGCCGAATGCCATTCATCAAGTCGGATGAATTCCTGATGGGTTCCGAAGAACGGTGGTTGACGATGGCTGCGGCCACGCTTTTGGAATTTCGAACTTCTCCGTAGAGTGAAAAAATGGACACCAGTTGCTTTTCGGTATAGGTGTTTAACAATTCCAGGGCCGTCTTGCCACTGCGTCGGTCCATACGCATATCCAGATTGTGATCGAACCGAATGGAAAAACCCCTTTGCGCCACGTCAAACTGATGAGAAGACACACCCAGGTCGGCCAGTATGCCATCGACTTGATGTAGTCCGATCTGGCCGAGTTGCTGTTCCATGTGGCTGAAGTTGTCCCTTATGAGTGTGAATCTGGTGTCGTCAATCGCGTTTGCAAGCGCATCTTCATCCTGGTCAAAAGCCACCAATCTTCCCCGCTCACCCAAAGCCGCCAATATCGCTTTGGAATGTCCTCCCCCACCAAAGGTTGCGTCCACATAAATCCCGTCTTGTTTGCAATGCAGTGCCTCC
>JBMTLM010000011.1:0-16089 GCA_049431185.1 Bacteroidia bacterium
GCTGCCGGCAGCTGTTGACTCACCTGCGGTCAATGAAAATCTGGTTCCTGATGAATTTGCTTCAAAACAATATCTTACAGAGGGTAGTTCTCCATTTACAGAACTGGAGCCCGGTTGCGGCGAACTGGTCAGTGAAGAGCATGTGAGTTCCATCTGGGGTATTTTCATTGGCGGAATCATCGGCGGTCTGCTTGCCTTACTGACACCATGTGTATTCCCGATTATACCGATGACCGTGAGTTTCTTTACCAAAAGAAGCGGATCACGTCAGAAAGGTTTGCTGAATGCCATCATTTACGCTGTTTCTATTATTGTCATTTATGTTGGTCTTGGTTTTCTGGTAACCGTTACACTGGATCCGATGCCCTGAACGAAATGGCCAGTAACTCGTTTTTCAATCTGGCCGTTTTCATCATCTTTTTGATTTTCGCCGCTTCCTTCCTGGGTGCATTTGAAATTGTGTTACCCTCCGCTTTGATCAACAAAGTGGATTCGGCTTCCGACCGCGGTGGGTTGCTAGGGATTTTCTTCATGGCCTTCACTTTGTCGCTGGTTTCATTCTCCTGTACGGGTCCTATCATTGGCACCTTATTGGTGGAGGCTGCACATGGCGGCAGTTATCTAGGCCCCATTGCTGGCATGACCGGATTTGCATTTGCTTTAGCGGTACCCTTCGCCATATTCGCCGCATTTCCTTCATTGCTCACCTCGCTTCCAAAATCCGGTGGCTGGTTGAACACCGTGAAAGTGAGTTTAGGTTTCCTGGAGTTGGCCTTGGCTTTGAAATTCCTTTCCAACGTTGACCTTGCTTACCACTGGGACTTTCTCAAACGGGAACTCTTCATCGCCTTGTGGGTGATCATCTTTGGCTTGTGGGGATTGTATCTGATAGGGAAATTGAAATTCTCACATGACAGTGACCTGCCACACCTGTCGGTACCCCGTACCTTGTTCGCCATCGTGGTCCTCAGTTTCACCATGTATTTGATTCCAGGAATGTGGGGAGCCCCTTTGAAACTGATCAGTGGTTTTCCGCCTCCGGAATTTTATAAGGAATGGGTGAAACCACAGGAATCGGAATGCCCGCACAACCTCACTTGCTTTAAGGATTATGATGAAGGCATGAAATATGCCAAGGCCCAAGGCAAACCTGTGATGCTCGACTTTACCGGATGGAGTTGCGTGAACTGTCGCAAAATGGAGGACAATGTTTGGTTGGACCCAGAGGTGTTGAAACGTTTGAGCGAAAAATACGTGGTGATTTCCCTCTATGTGGATGACAAGAAAGCACTTCCTGAAAACGAACAGTATGTTTCCGAATCTGGCAAGCAGATCCGAACCACCGGCAACAAATGGAGCGACATGCAGCGTACCCAATACAAGACCAACTCCCAGCCCTATTATATTTTGTTGGATAACAACGGAAAGATTTTGGCCAACCCAAGAGGGTATACGCCAGACATCGACACCTATGTAAAGTTTTTGGATGAAGGATTGTGTCGTTACGAAAAGCGAACCAAAGGCCAATGAACCTGAACGAAATCATCAAAGGCGAACTCATCGAGGCCCAAAAGACACTGGAAGTTTTCCTGAGCGACCCTGCTAAGATTGAAGCCATTTCCGAAGCTGTTGAAGTTTTGTGTGCCGCTCTTCAATCTGGCAACAAGGTCATCTCCTGTGGCAATGGTGGCAGCATGTGCGATGCCATGCATTTCGCAGAGGAACTTTCCGGCAAGTTCCGCAATGATCGACCCGCCCTGCCGGCAATGGCGATTTCAGATCCGAGTCATATCACGTGCACCGCCAACGATTTCGGTTTTGAACAGGTATTTGCACGATATGTTGAAGCATTTGGACATTCAGGCGATGTGCTACTCGCCATCAGCACCAGCGGTAATTCTGCCAACATATTAAAAGCTGCAACAGTCGCCAAATCAAAAGGCATGCAAGTGATTGGGCTCACAGGTAAGAGTGGCGGACAGCTGACCGCTCATTGTGATATTGAAATACGTGTTTCTCACGATGGTTTCGCCGATCGCATACAGGAATTGCACATCAAAATCATTCATTGTTTGATTTTAGGTATCGAGCAGCGACTCTTTAGATGAATTCCACCAAAAAAAAGGCTCCTTGAATCAAGGAGCCTTTTTTTTGAGATCACCGGCATTTAATAGGAGAATACGCGCGTATATGAGTTGCCATTCATAGTCCAAGTCACCTTAAAACCATAGGCACAGTTGAGCGTAGACGGGTTTCCGGATTGATCCACGCCAAGGTCGAGTTGAAATTGCTTATTGTTGACCTCATGTATAATGGTTCCAGCAACAGGCCTCCAGAAACCACAATAGAGATTAGACTGCCAAGGGGAATTATAATATCTAATAAAATCTTTCCCGAAGCGATTCACACCCCACATATCTACGTTTGAGATACCATTAATAGTGGTGTCGCCCGTACATTCGAAGTATAAATTGGGTCCTACCGGACTTGCAGGATCATAAGACCAATTGGTTACACGGGCACTGTTCCAAACGGCGGATGCACCACTACTGAAATCCACATCCACGTTGTAGGCGCGTTCCCTGTAAGCATGGGTAGTGTTACCGGCCAACAAGCCTAACCAATCGTGGCCATTGAGGTTGGTCAGGGTTTTAACTCCGTTGAAGTTGACCCACTTGTTATCCGACAAGCGTGTAATCTTGAAGTTGGTGTAGGTGAGCGTCAAGACCGCACCCGCTGTACTCCAATCGGCGCCTGATGTTAACTGAACCTTAATTTGTCCGGATCTCGTCCTAGAAGGACTGAAGCAAGGCGTAACGCCATCGAAATTGAAGAACAGGATCTTTTGTGCGATTTGCGAGGAGTCAATAGTCACTCCACATAGTGGGCTAGCGAGTGGGGCGCCAGCAGTCTTGCCAAATCCAGGGATTTCCTGAAGTGCGTCATTGATGTCGTTGTCTGCCTGGTCCGATTCATCCCGTTGGAAGCGATTGTCTTCATTGTTCTGGAGAAATTCCGAATCAAGTTCCGGTTTTTCAGGCATCTCATCTTTTCTACAGGCGGACATTAAGAAAACAAAAGACGCCAAAAGCATTAATAGAGTGTTTTTCTTCATGTGAATGAGGTATTTAAATGAGTAAGTAAAGTTAAACGTTTATTTGGACACCAAATTGTGTTCAAAGTTTAAAGGCGTATTAATTTTGCATTGAACTTTTTTTAATGGCCTTTGGGCCTTCGCTTACGGTTTTCGATTGGATTAAGCGGGCAGGTTTTGTAAGTGCCATGTCTTGTAACAGACCCACACAATAAATCAAAAATATTTTGGTTAATGCCATTATCAAATCAGCAAGATCATGGAAATTTTCAGCAGAAGACTTATCGTTGCCATTTGTATGATACTACCACATGCGCAATCCCAAAACATGTTGTTTGCCAATGAACATGAAAAGTTAATACTAAAAATGGTTTTGCTGATTGAAAACCAGGAAAGCGCTGTCATGAGTGATCATCATAAGGAGACAGTGGCATTTTTGAACAATGACCTTTTTGCTTCAAGCCGGTTGGAAATTGTTTACAATGGCAGCCCTGTGCTGAACATGTCAGAAAAAATTGATAACATCAAAGAATATCTGGATGAGTCGGGCATTCCATCGAAAAAGCTTAAAGTAATCGTTGAAGAAGACCCGAAAACCATAAAGGCATTTAACCTCAGGAACGGTTGCTTGTATCTTGCCTACCATACAAATGAAAAAACGGAATTCACCAAAGGCATGAACCTTGCGGCGCAATGTGCGCGAGACACCATCATTGAAACTGAAAGAAATTACGGCCTGTTTTACAACTTATGCGATTTTGAAGATAAAATACACTTACCTCAGGTTAGGGTTTGGGGGAAAGATACGGATAACGGCCTTTATCATGAGACCCCTGCAAAGCCGGTTGACTATTATGTCAATCATGTATTGACCATCTTTACCGTCTTGAGAAATGATTCTGACGATGTCCCTGACGGCATCGTGATACCAGTCCAAGAGTTGGTTTCCCAAAAAAAATTGCATTTGGAAAAATACCTGCCACGGGCATACAAATGGGTTCCGGCAAGCAATGTGCAAACCTACATTTTGAAGCGTAACAAAAGAACCTATCTGCATGCGGATGTCGAGCAATCAGGTCATTATCGATTTGTTTCTGAGCCTGTGGAATCATCAAATGTGTTTGTCGTGCATGCACCTGAAAATGCCTGTTTCAAGGAAATATTGATCGAGGAAGGGCCAACCAGAATCTATAAAGGCACCCTTTTCAATGGCAAAACCTCAGCTGTATTTGTTACACCCTCAAATCCCAAAGACCTCAAGTGTACAATGCTACTGAAAGACACGGATGGAAAGGAAATGGAAATCAGTAGCAGCTCACTGGGTAGTATTGCATCCTTCGAAAAAATTACTGAAAAAAACAAAAACCAAAACAGGTTTACAATTCCCGGATACAAAACCGTAACCGCAGAGGGAATCTATCGCATTTCCAAGCTCAAGAAAAACAACAACAAGCCCTTGTATTCAAAACTTTGAACCATGAAAACTACTGCCACAATTGCCCTATGGTCTCTAATGGCCATTCCAGTGAACACATATGCACAAACATCAACCCAGGTATCAGTCATCCGAACCGTGCCCTATGGCGAATGGTCTACTAACTACCCATCCCTTGACACGAAGGGAAAGTATTGGACGGTTTTGTACGCAACGGAAATGAAAACAACCAATGGAAGATCTTTAAAGGATGCCCTTGAAATCCATTACGTGAGCGAGTATCCCAATCTATACAAAGAAGCCACATGGTATAAATGGAGTCCGTTAGACCGATGTTGGACAAAATTTGCAAAATCAGGGATAGAACAAAATGCCGATCAAACAAAGTATCTGCTACAAACCAAGCAACCCGGAATTTACAGTCTGATGATTCCTCAAAAAGCCGTCTCGAAGGGATTGGTCATCAAAGTTCCCAAGGGCTATTCGATTGAACATTTAAAGATCAGGCAAAATGAACCCGCCATTGCGATGGATATCAAACCCAAAAAAAAGAGCAGAAAAGCGGAGGTGCCTTTGTATGATCTGCAATTCGACACGACCATCGATATCAAAATGACCAATAAAAAAGGTGAAACATTTGTGCTGAACAAACACCTTGCAGGCAATTACACCCACTTCAGAAAACCCATATCTACCCAATCCCATCGCGAAGTGAACATCGGACCCGAATACATCACTCAAATGGAAGAAGGGGTGGTGCCCATAGGAAATTAACCATTCAAACAAAAAGAGCTAATGAAAAGAAAAACCATGAGCACCCTGCTGGCATGTATCGTGCTGTCAGGAACTGTTGATGCCACGACAGTCAAATTTGGCAAAGCCCTCAAGGAGCAAAAAGTGACCTTTGAAGTGGTTCCAGGTGGAGCATTTCTCTGGAATATGGGCATAGAAATCAAATCCATCGATAACCAACCCATCGACATTGAGCTGGAGGTTGGGAGAATATTCGATGCCTTTGAACCGGGCATACAGCCTTACGTTGTTACCAGACCAGCCATTATTGCTTTGGATCCACAGGAATCCAAAACCATTTACTTACACGCAAGATGCGGCAATAGTTCCGCCGGTATTCCAACGAAAAGTCATCATTTCAATAGAACCCGCATGGGACCGGATGAGATGATCACCACCCTTAAGGAAATGAATCAGTTCAGAATCACAGAAACAAGTTTCTATCAAAAAGTGGTTTGGCATTATACCAATGGTCACTCCATTAGCACACTGTCTTATCTGGATACAGATCCAATGATTCAAAAAGCCATCGTGGATGGAATATGTCGAAGGGATCAAAAAGCAAAGGCAGACTACTCCAAAACTTACAAGCCTGCTGCCAGTGGAAGTGACATGGAGTTTTCAGGTGAGGTAGATAAAATCCATGCCAATATGCAGGTGGTGCTGGAGGAACCTGCAGACCTGAGGGTTGCTTTGTTAGACAAAAACGGCCAAACGGTAAAGGTGATCGGTTATTTCATGCAACAACCAACTGGTAAATTCTTCCTGCCGATTGAATTGATACCGGAGAGTCACCTGAAGGGCGATTACACCATTTCACTGACAGACCAAAACAATAAGACCCTGGAGCAAGTACCCATCCAGATTTAAATATCCCTTTCCATTCGGGAGGTGCATTTACATGCATCTCCCGATTACCTTTTTATTCAAGAAACCTTTTCTAAGCTTTTCAGCCCTTTTCCGTATGCTCATCAAAACCTATGGCAGCGCCGTGTACGGCATTGATGCCACCACCATCACCGTTGAGGTGAATTGCG
Source organism: Bacteroidia bacterium (assembly GCA_049431185.1). Lineage (GTDB taxonomy): Bacteria > Bacteroidota > Bacteroidia > AKYH767-A > OLB10 > JALRAP01. The sequence goes on from JBMTLM010000011.1 coordinate 6,359, forward strand.
ACAATGGCACCAAATTTTTTCTCGTTGGATTGCCCGACAACGCCATCAAGGAATCGCAACAGCGACTCACCGCCGCCTTCAAAAACACTGGCTACCGAATGCCAGGAAAGAAAATTGTAGTCAACATGGCGCCCGCCGACATCCGTAAGGAAGGCAGTGCGTATGACCTCACCATCGCCTTAGGCATATTGGCAGCCTCCGAACAGATTCCTTCGCAAGGACTCGAAGAATATGTCATCATGGGTGAACTGTCGTTGGATGGACGCGTGCTACCAATCAAAGGTGCCTTACCCATTGCACTCAAAGCCCGAGAGGAGGGATTCAAAGGGTTTTTCCTACCAAAGGAAAATGCCCGTGAAGCTGCCATCGTGGAAGGCCTAACGGTATATGGTGTAGAAAACATCACCGAGGTGATCGGGTTCTTCAAAAATGAAATGGAATTGGAAGCCACTTCCATCGACATTCACAAAGAATTTGAAATCGTTCAAGAAAAGTCGGAGTTGGATTTTTGCGATGTGAAAGGACAGGAAAACATCAAAAGGGCATTGGAAATTGCGGCTTCGGGAGGACACAATGTGATTTTGATTGGGCCGCCGGGCGCAGGGAAAACGATGTTGGCACGCAGACTTCCCACCATTCTACCCCCGATGACTGTTGAGGAAGCACTGGAGACCACCAAAATACATTCCGTTGCGGGTAAGGTTGCCAAGCATGGTGCCCTGATCAGCTCACGACCATTTCGATCACCCCATCACACCATTTCGGATGTGGCTCTAGTTGGAGGCGGCGGACATCCTCAACCAGGTGAAATATCATTGGCACACAACGGTGTTTTGTTTTTAGATGAATTGCCTGAGTTTAAACGTACCGTGTTGGAAGTGATGCGTCAACCACTGGAAGAAAGAAAAGTAACCATCTCCAGAGCTAGATTGTCGGTAGATTTTCCTGCGAGCTTCATGCTAGTAGCGAGCATGAACCCGTGTCCCTGCGGCTTCCACAACCATCCCGAAAAAGAATGCGTATGCGGACCAGGCATCGTGCAGCGTTATCTCAACCGAATCTCCGGACCCCTGTTGGATCGAATCGACATCCACGTGGAAGTGACTCCGGTGGCCTTTAGCGAGCTATCCAAAGAAACCAAATCAGAACCCAGTGCACAGGTGAGGAAACGCGTATTGCAAGCCAGAGGCATCCAAGCCGAAAGATTCAAAAACAGTCAAGGTGTTTATGCCAATGCACAAATGACTTCCAAAAAACTGAGGGAGGTTTGCAAATTGTCAACCGAATGTTCGACCTTGTTGAAGGCCGCCGTTGATAAAATCGGATTGTCAGCCCGTGCCTATGATCGCATCCTTAAAGTAGCCCGAACCATTGCCGACCTTTCAGCAAGTGATCAGATCAAAACAGAACACATTGCGGAAGCGATTCAATACCGCAGCCTTGACCGTGAAAACTGGGCGGGGTAGCCAAAAAAACCATTACTCCACTACGAACCTGGATTGGAAAGTCTTTTCAGAGGATGAAACGCGCACCAGATAGAGCCCGGAAGGATAACCAGATACAGGTAGCTCCAAAGTATTTGATTGAATCGACTCACGGATCATCACTTGACCGGAAGCATTGAATACGGTGACTTCATGCCATGCTAATTCGTTTTCAGATGCCCACTGCAATCGTACCAGGTCCGATGCAGGATTAGGATAAACTCTAAGTCCGTTTTTGCGAACTTGCTCCGGCATTCCGACACCGGAATTTGGTCCGTATTTCATTACTTGCAAATCCCATCTAAAGCCATTTATAAACGTATTACCCAAGCAATTTTCATTGGCATCTCCCGCAATATAAATATTGCTCAAATCATCCACGAATATACGTTTGCCATAATCGGGACCCACCCCTAAGGAATCCGTGTACAAAAGTTCGTACTTGAATACACCTGCCGAATCATACACCACGGTCATGAAATTATAGTTGGTGCTGAAGGCATTCGTTTCCCATCCGCAGGCATACACGTTGCCATCGCCATCTACAGCCATATCCAACAAAATATCATCGGAACCGGCAGCATTGGCATAACGCCTGTCCCAAACCAAGGTGCCATCATTGCGGTATTTAACGATACCGAAGTCGCCTTCGATGAACTGACCGAAAACACCGCCCACCAAGATGTTGTTGTCTGCATCAACCTTTACCACGGTTGCCGAATCAGCATTGTTGCTATGACTGTAATTTTGAATCCAATTGTTGCTGCCCGATGTGCTGTACTGCGCCGTTACGAAATCAAAGTTGCTCTGTCCTGCCACCACTGGCTGGCCAGTCAAGTCGAGAGCGATGGAATTAAAAAAGTCGCGGTCATTTGAAAGCGTTCCAAAATCATATGTAGTGTCCCATAAAACTGAGCCGGCCGCATTGAACTTGACCAATAATCCATTACTCAAATCGCCGCCGGATGGCACATGAAAACCGGCAGCATAAACATTACCCGTGGCATCCACCACCATGCTTGTAAACCCTTCGGCCAATCCTCCAGCCTTATGGAAAGGTGCTGACCATTGTAAATTGCCGGCTCCGTCGTAATTCAATACGGTTGCATCCAAACCCGTGTTTGTGTTGACGGTTACGCCTGCCACATAAACACCTCCTGTACCATTAGGTACCACCTCCACGGGATAGTCGGCACCACCCGCAGATCCAGCATACACTACATCCCATAGCAACACACCGTTGGAGTCTAAGGCAGCCGTATAAATGTTGCGTACGGAATTCCCTCCCAGTGAATCCACCGATCCTGTTACATAAACACGACCGTTGATATCTCCGGTGATGGCGATTCCTTTATCAGAACTGATTTCAGAAAAGCCTTGAAATAAATAAGTCCATGCCAAGGAGCCCTGTGCATTGAATTTGGCTACAACAAAATCTTCCAAAGTGTTTTCACCCCCCTTGGAGAATCCGGTAACGTATGCGTTACCGAAGGCATCAACATACAAATCCGACAGTTGATCGTCGGCAAAAGAGTTACCGTTGGAAAAACGCGACCATATAGGCGTAAAAAGTCCGTTCATCCTGATGGTCAATTGATCACCACTGACGAAGCCCCCTCCGTGGATGGTCACCATACCTGTGGCGACAACATCTCCACCATTGCTGATTGCTAAATCAGCCGCAGGATCAAAGTCATTGGCAGGTCCATCAAAAAAGGATTTCTTGATTAAGCTGCCCGCTGACGAATATCTAGCCAACACCCAATCGCGTTTGAGAATGCCAGCGTTACTGACGGTCATATCTCCTAAAACAACGACATCACCCGTAGATGGATCAACCTCAACGCTACGCGCATAATCAGATTGCTGAATGCTATCGAGCCTTGCCGTCCATTGAAATTGTCCAGCCGCATTAAACTTCACCGTCATAATGTCATAAGCGGTGGCATTACCGATGCTGTTGCCCGTTACATAAATATTACCCGATAAATCCAAATCCATATCCAAAGGATAATCATCGCCACCGGAATTGTTAAACGTATAGGGCGACTCCCACAACCTTGAACCCGCACTGTTATATTTGATCAAATAATAATCGCGATTGGAGGTTGATAAAAAAGGAGCCAAACCCACCACGACCAGGTCGCCATTGGAATCCAACGCGATCTTGGTGGGCTCCTCGGAATAACCAACGATTGCATTGCCGAAAACATCCACCCACAATTGATTGCCGGACGCATCATACTTCAGAGTGGCCCAATCGTAGAAAGGATTCACTCCGGAGCGCCTTCCAGTAACAAAAACATTTCCGGTGTTATCGCAAACCACATCCACAGCCATATCATGATTTCCGTTGGAGTAAAAACGGCTCCACAACTCGTTACCATTCGCATCGTACTTGATCAGCAAGTAATCCTTGTTGTTGGATATTTCCCTGTAACCACAAACAATCACATTACCACTGGCATCGAGCGTTAAAGCATTGGCTGTTGAATAGGCCGCGGAATATCGCTTGCTCCAAACAAGATTTCCCGAAGGATCATATTTCAGTGTTACTGCATAATTGAAAGAGGCCAGCTCCGTGCTGCCGGCTATATATATGTTGCCTGCGGCATCCATCTCCATATCGTATGGATAGTCCGATTCACCATAGGTTCCAGATCCGTCGAACGAAGCGTGCCATAAAGTATCACCAGCTGGGTTGTATTTGGTGAGGGCGATATCATTCTCCGTGCAGCCGTTTTCTTCGTATCCACAAACAACCACATTGCCGGCAAGGTCAAAAAGAACTTTTGCTCCACGGTCCTCCACATAGGATGTACCATCTAACTTAGACTTCCATTTCAGCAGAGGCGTTTGGGCTGAAACACTGAAACAGGTAAAGCAAGAAACAAGATAACAGATTAAATTTCTCATAGCAGTATGTTAATCAACTGCAGCGAAAATACCTAATTAATCTTGAAATAGGCTATAAAAGAGACTCCACAGCCTTGACCACCTCTGGGTCGGTGATGGCAGTCCTTGGGTCAAAAAAGGTGACCATCCGACCTTCACGATCAATTAGGTACTTCTGGAAGTTCCACTTGACATCCGAATCCATGACACCATTTTGCTCTTTGGATGTCAAGAACTGATACAAGGGGTGCATGTCCTTTCCTTTGACAGAAATCTTGGAGAACATGGGAAAGGTAACGCCGTAATTCTTTTCGCAGAAAGATTTGATATCGGATTCGCTTCCGGGCTCCTGACCCATGAAATTGTTGGCAGGAAAACCGAGGATAATGACACCACGATCTTTGTACTGATTGTAGAATGCTTGCAATTCCTTGTACTGTGGAGTGAGGCCACACTTACTGGCTACATTAACCATGATGACTACTTTTCCCTTGAAGTTGGACAACGAAACAGGCTTGCCGTCGATGTCGTTCATGGTGAACTGATAAACGGTTTTGTTGGTGTTTTGCATTTTATTCTGAAGATAAGGTTCCATTTGACCTCCTTTGGGTCCGAAGAAGAAATTGAATATTCCGAACATAAAAGTTGCGATGAGTACCATACTTACAAGAATTGTGGCTTTTACTCGCCTGGATAATTTCATTTTGATATTGGGTAACAAAAAAAAGCGGGAAATTGTTCAAACTCCCCGCTCTAATTTTTTAAGCCTCTGCTCCCTGGCCGTGGCAACTTTTGAATTTTTTGCCTGAACCGCAAGGGCATGGATCATTGCGTCCCACCTTAGGTTCAGCACGCACGGGAGCTTGAGGACGGGGTGCCTGCTGTGGTTGCGGCATGCCACCTTGCGCAGGAGCGCCACCGGCGGGTGGAGCATCATGAGAAGTTTTCAATTTAGAATGATCGGTTCGCTGGGGCGGACGGGCCTCTTTAACGGCACCCGCATCCTGCGTGGCGATGAAACCTTTATAAAGGAAGGATAACACATCCTTATTCACCGCATCTACCATCTTTTTAAAGAGCTCAAATGATTCAAACTTATAAATGAGCAGGGGGTCCTTTTGCTCATAAACGGCATTCTGAACCGATGTCTTCAACTCGTCCATTTCTCTCAAGTGCTCTTTCCATGCATCGTCAATCAATGCCAAGGAAATGGTACGCTCAAAAGCGGAAACAATCTCATAGGCCTGTGATTCATACGCCTTCTTCAGGTTAACCACCACTTGAACCTGACGGATGCCATCAGCAAATGGCACCACGATATTCTCCACCACGTTGCCTTGATTCTCGAACACCTGTTTGATCACAGGATATGCTTTTTCGGCGATCAGACCTCGCTTGAATTCATAGTTGCTGGAAGCTGCCTCGTAAATACGTTCAGACAAGTCCTCGGACTTGATTCGCATGAATTCCTGTTGGTCAACTGGCGATTCCATGGAGAACAATCGGATGAGTTCCATTTTGAACTCTTCGTAATCTCGGTTATCGGCAAAAGCAGCAGCCAAGGATTCGGCGGTATCATAGCGCATGGTGTCGAGGTCGAGCGCTAAACGTTCGCCAAACAAAGCATGGCGACGCTTTTTATAAATCACCTCGCGCTGCGAATTCATCACGTCATCATACTCCAACAACCGCTTACGGATGCCGAAGTTGTTTTCCTCCACCTTCTTCTGGGCGCGTTCAATGGAACGTGTGATCATGCTGTGCTGGATCATCTCCCCTTCCTCGTGTCCCATGCGATCCATCAATTTTGCAATACGCTCAGAGCCGAAAAGTCGCATGAGGTTGTCTTCCAAGGAAACGAAAAACTGCGATGAACCGGGATCACCTTGTCGTCCCGAACGACCACGTAACTGTCGGTCTACACGGCGGGATTCATGTCGCTCCGTACCAATGATGGCCAAACCGCCTGCCTCTTTCACTCCAGGGCCGAGCTTGATGTCGGTACCACGACCCGCCATGTTGGTGGCGATGGTTACCGTACCAGCCTGTCCCGCTTCGGCCACGACTTCTGCTTCGCGTTGATGCATTTTCGCATTCAATACGTTGTGCTTGATCTGTCGGAGCTTGAGCATGCGACTCAGCAATTCAGATATTTCCACCGAAGTGGTTCCCACCAACACAGGTCTTCCCGCCTTGGTAAGGTTAGCGATCTCATCAATCACGGCGTTGTATTTCTCGCGATTGGTTTTGTAAACCAAGTCTTCGCGATCATCGCGTACGATTTTACGATGGGTGGGGATTACCACCACATCCAACTTGTATATCTGCCAAAACTCGCCCGCTTCGGTTTCCGCGGTTCCTGTCATGCCGGCGAGCTTGTGATACATCCTGAAATAATTTTGCAGGGTTACCGTAGCGTAGGTCTGGGTGGCGGCCTCGATCTTCACATTTTCTTTGGCCTCGATCGCTTGGTGCAAGCCATCCGAATAACGTCTTCCTTCCAACACACGGCCGGTTTGTTCATCCACGATCTTCACCTTGCCACTGTCGATGATGTATTCCACATCGATTTCATACAGGGTGTAGGCGCGCAACAACTGGTTAACCGTATGGATGCGCTCCGACTTCATGGCGAAGTCACGCATCAATGCATCTTTGCGTTCAGCCTTTTCCTTGTCGGATGAGGCGGTGCGTTCAATTTCTGCAATCACGCTTCCTACATCCGGCATTACAAAAAACTGCGCATCTTCTCCAGAAGCGGTGATCAGGTCGATTCCCTTTTCGGTAAGTTCAATGGAGTTGTGTTTTTCATCTATGACAAAGTAAAGCTCGGCATCCACTTTGTGCATTTCACGTTGCTGATCCTGCAGATAATGGTTTTCCGTTTTCTGCAAGGTAGCCCTCACACCTGTTTCACTCAAGAACTTAATCAAGGCCTTGTTCTTTGGCAAACCGCGGTAGGCACGCAAAAGCGGGAGTCCAGCTTCATCCTCTTTACCTTCCGAAATTTTCTTTTTGGCATCCGTAAGCGCAGTATTAATGTAGGCACGCTGCGTGCTGACCAATTTTTCAATACGTGGTTTCAGTGCGAAGAATTCATGACTGTCGCCTTTGGGTGTTGGACCTGAAATGATCAACGGTGTTCGAGCATCATCAATCAATACCGAATCGACCTCATCCACAATAGCGAAATGGTGGCCGCGTTGCACCATGTCTTCCGGTGTGCGTGCCATATTATCGCGCAGGTAATCGAAACCGAATTCGTTATTGGTACCATAGGTGATGTCGGCGAGATAGGCAATCCGACGGGAGTCGGAGTTCGGCTGGTGTTTATCGATGCAGTCAATGGTGAGACCGAGGAATTCGAAAACGGGACCGTTCCATTCGGAGTCACGCTTCGCAAGGTAGTCGTTAACAGTTACTACGTGTACGCCTTTGCCGGCAAGGGCATTGAGGTAAATGGGAAGTGTGGCCACTAAAGTTTTTCCTTCACCGGTTGCCATCTCTGCAATCTTTCCTTGATGGAGTACCGCACCGCCGATCAATTGCACATCGTAGTGCACCATGTTCCAAGTTACCTGGTTGCCTGCGGCAATCCATGTGTTGGCATAAAACGCGTGTTCACCTTCTATCCTGACGTGTTTCTTGTTTACGGCAAGCTGACGATCATGGTCGGGTGCTTTTACTTTGATTTGGGAAGAGGCGGAAAAACGGCGGCCGGTTTCCCTCACTACCGCAAAAGCCTCCGGCAAAATCTCCATGAGCATTTCTTCAATCAACCGGTTTTCTGCTTTCTTGAGCTCATCGATTTTTCGGTAGATGTCTTCCTTCTTGGAGATCGACATTTCCGGTTCCGCATCTATGGAAGTATTGAGGGATTGGATCTCCTCGGAAGTCTCAATGATGTGGTCTGCGATACGTTGACGAAAGCTGTGTGTCATGTCACGCAGTCCATCGTTATCGAGTGCGGAGATGGATTGTTCGGCGGATTTTATCTTATCGACCAAAGGAAGCAAAGCCTTCATGTCGGAGGCAGCCTTATTGCCAAAGATCGAGGAGAGGACCTTGTTAACGAAATCAAGCATTATGGAAGAGATTAAGAAAGGATAAGGGCACTATATCAGAAGAGGGTCAAAGGTACGGAAAAAGCCCCAAGGCTTGTGATGAAAAACGATTGAAAAAAGGAATGTAATTTATTCTTTTTCAGAGGATTCAAACACCCAAGCCGAGGCGATGATTTGAGATCTGAAAGTCGGCAATTGGTTTTCCGCGCTTTGCTCTGAGGATGTGGAAAATACACTAACCAAATAATGACCATCCCTGCGATGAATCAATTCCGAATCAATACCCTGTGAACGCAACTCCCTGACCATGCGCTTGGCATTGGAACGGTTTTTATAACTACCCACGATGATGTGGAAGCTGAGGGAGGAGGTTTTCATTGACTCCTTAACCTCAGGCGCTGTGACAGCTTCTGCTGCAATGGCGACAGGTTGCTCAATAACCAACTGTTCCTCCATGGAGCCCTCTGGTGTAGCAATGGGTTCAGCCACCGTATTGGAAGTTTCCAAGGCAGGCGCTGCAATCGAGTCCAAACCGATTTCAGAAGTTGCATCGGTATTTATAGGTTGAAGGATCTCTATGTCCGGCATGGCAGGAATCACCACATTTTCACCTTTTACCATTTCATCGATGCGCGTAAAGGGTACCAAAGACCCCATGTGTGCATTGAATCGGTCGATGATGGGCGGAGCCATAATGAGTAAGGCGAGTACGGCGGCGGCTGGAATCATTTCCATGATACGCAAACGCCGAATCGGTTTATCCTGAGCAGCAGTATCCTCTTCTTGAAAATCCACCAACACGGGCTCTTCGGGATCGGTACCTGTTTTGGCTACCTCTAGTGTTCCGGCCATTGGAACGGCTTGTACCACGGGAAGACCAAATGAATCAGGTAAAAAGTTAGTTGAGGTATCTGGAAGAAACTGGGTGTTGCCATTATGATCGTTGAACAACACGCCAACCTTGTCAATCTTATGCTTGCCTCCGCGATCCAATTCCAACTTAACCAGGTTTGCATATTCCGCCACTGCGGCACAGGCTTGAGCGTAAGTAAGTCGTTCCTTGTAAGTGATGTGATGCGCCAACAAACCATCGTTGTTACGCAGGGCTGCGTTGAAAGCGATTCGCTTGGATGGAGGTGTAATGAATCGCAACGACTCATTGATGCTGGCTGGGTGGTAATGGGCAATAAATCCACCCAACCCCATGACAATCACGCAATCGTGATCGTACAGCAGGTCCCGGATATGACCATCCAACTTTTGTGTGCCATCCAACATGCTGCTAATA
>JBMTLM010000012.1:0-15316 GCA_049431185.1 Bacteroidia bacterium
CTCAGCGGCAATATTCATACTCTCGTTGGCCCCGCCAAATGCCAGGAATGATTTCAAGTAAGGAATGCACTCCGATGTTTTTTTGGTTTCATACAAATAAGAGCCTAGGCGGAAGTGTGCCTTGTCGTCGCCATCTGGACAAACAGCAATCAGTTTGCGATAAGCTTCTTTCATGGTTGGCCAATCCTTTTTGCCAAATGCCAAATCCCCCAATGCGAGTAAGGCTGCGGCATATGAACTGTCTTCCTCCAAGCAATCCTGTAAGGCCTTTTTGGTTTTTCCATAGTCTTCCCTCGACTTGATCATGTCTTGCGCTTCATCCAATAGCTTGGATGCCTTTTTGGAAGAGGGTGGTGCGCAAAGACGCATGTTTTGAGCCACACTTCCCATGGGAAGCACAAAAACCACCAGCGCTATGGAAAAAAGTTTTTTGATCAAGGCTTTTTAGGCTTACCGAAAATATCTTTCAATTTGTCTTCTGCTTCCTTCTTTGCCTTTTGCTCCAATTCCTTTTTTAATCGGTCAGCTTCGGCCTTGGCTTTTGTCTCCGCCTCTTGCTTCAATCGATCTGCTTCCGCCTTTGCTTTCGCTTCTGCTTCTCGACGTAATCGATCTGCCTCCGCTTTGGCTTTATCCTCCAATTCTTTCACTTTGGCGTCAATGACATCTTTCACCTGCTCTTTCACGGTGGGTGCCGCTGCCGTTGAGCCATCCCCGAATGAAACATCAACTTTCGGGTCATTGATGGTGCCCGTCATTCGAGTGGTGATCTTGGCTTCCTTACCCATGCTGAGGTTGGTTCCTGCAGCCTGATTCGCTTTTGAAAGCAAGGCGTTGATGGTATTCACCGCTTGTGCGCCTGCGATTTGCAATGGAACGGCAGATACAATGGCGTAGTCAATGGTTTGATCAAAGCCGTTAGATCCGGAAACCGTCGACTTTACACCTGCAATGTTCAATGGGAATGGTTCCACTTGCACGCGACCATTTTCAAATTTGAATGAAATGTTCAAGTTTTCCGGAGTGAATTTCTTAAACTGATCCATCTTCAACACATCGGCCATTTTCACCAGTGGTTTGAAGTTGTCAACCGTAAGTCCCGCCGTTTGCAACTTACCTCCACCGGTCAGGGTAGTGTAAACAGGTTCCATCTTTTGATCCATCTCCCCTTTGATATTGAAATTGGCAGCAAAATTGCCGCTGCATTGGGCAGCTATGGGTGCAAGTTTTTTGACTGTTTCAAAGGCCATGAAGGACTTTTTGATATCCATGCCCGTGATATCCAGGTTGAATAGGAAGACAGGCTTCTTTAAATCCTTGGAATCATAGGTGCCGCTCATGCCGATCAATCCACCCAATAAACCGAAGTTGAATTTATTGATGTTGATGGCTCTATCCTTGACACCGATGTTCGCTACCGTATTAACTAATTCATGTTTTTGCAGGAACACCTTGCCTGCTTTGGCGGTAATCTGGAAATCGATGTTGGCAGGTACTTCGAAAACACCTGTAGCCTCACTGGAAGCCGTTGAAGTATCGCTACCAGATGTCATGTAATCATTCAAATCCAAAACGTCGGCATTCACATCCAATGTCCCAGACAACAGTTGGTTATCCTTAAAGGCATATCCCATCAGATTGTCGATCCAGCCGGAGGCGGTCAGACTGGTTTTACCGGTTTTTAGGGCCAAGCGGTTGAGGGTAATGTTTTTGGGATTGAACACCAGCTCCGCAGTGGAAATTTCCACGCCATCCTTGAAATCCGAACTTGCGTAGCTAAAGCCTGTCAACGACATCATGCCTTCCGCTTTGAAATATTGAAAACGCTGGTTTTCGATGGCCGACATTCTGCCTGATGCGGCCACATCCGCCTGCAATACCCCGGATAGGCGAGTCTCCTTTTCCAACGGAAACATCTTCGCCACCGAAGCCAGGTCCAGCTTTCCTTTTACCGCTCCATCGATTTGTGGGTCGGATACCGGCGTCTTAACCAACAAACGCATATCGAAAGGATCCTTGCCTATTTCAACATGCATGCTGCTGAGGTCAATCAACGTGTGATCCGGAACGCCATCGGGATTGTTTACCTTCAAATCCACCTGAACGTTATTCAATGCTACAGGAAGATCGGGGTAGCTGAATTGTCCCTTTTCGATTTTCAAATTGATCCCGAATCCGGGCATGGACTGCTCACTATAGGTTCCCTTGAGATAGCCGTTCAGCGCCAACGTGCCTGCGCTTTTCGCTTTGTCAAAATCCTCCTTGTATGCTCCTGGAATCAATGAAACGAAATGGCGAAAGTCGTTCTTTTTGATGTCGAACTTCAAGTCCATTTCAATGGGGTCGTTGGGCATTGCTACATACCCCGTTAAGCCCATTAAAAGTTCATTGATCTTGATTTCATTGTCTTTGAAAGTAAACTTCATGGCCTTCATATCCATGTCGAGGTCGGCCTTTAATGTTGTTTTTACCTTACTCAAGTATTTCACACCACCATATACCATGTCCAGCGCAGCTACGTCAGTGGTGGTGGAGAAACTGAAAAAATCGTCGGCAAAATCGCCTTTTCCTTTATGCAGGGTGTTTTCCAATTTTAGATAAAAACCCAATGAGCGGTCATCATAGGTGACGTTTCCGTTCTTAATGCCATAGCGCTTTAACTGAATGTTCATTCCGGGTCCCGCTTCAGTGGCTTTCTGGGTTGTGTCAGGGATGGCAATGTCCCAATTGGCTTTACCGTCTTCCAGCACAATCAGGTTGATGGTAGGACTGTTGAGGTAAATGCTTCGGATTCTGATTTGGTCTCCACCGATCACACTCATGATGTCAACCGTTGTCACCATTCGACCTACATGTAAAAGCGTATCACCCTCAAACATGTCGCGGCCAACAATGGAAACACTGTCAATGCTTACTGTGAGGTAAGGAAAGTGCCTGAATAATGTTACGCCAACGTCTGCGAAATTCACTGTTGCGTTGACGTTATCGTTAGCCCCCTTTTTAACGGCTTCAATGATTTTATCCTTGAAAAGGAAAGGCAGGCTGACCATGAGGAGCAACAAGAGGCCTAACGTGGCGGAGGTGATAACTAGGATTTTTTTCTTGAGGTTCATGTTGGGTTCTATATACGACTGGTTCGGTTTTTGAGCATGAGGTCGGCCACTACCAAGGCAGCCATTGATGTTACAACGGGTACGGCACGCGGTACGACACAAGGATCATGCCGACCTTTGATGTTGAAGGTGGTTTCATGGCCGCTGCGGTCAATCGTTTGCTGCTCCATCGCGATGGAGGAAACCGGTTTGAAGGCTACTTTGAACAGCACATCATTGCCATTGCTGATGCCACCGTGCGTGCCGCCTGCATGGTTGGAGGAGGTGTTGAGGACTCCTTCATTCCTGACGAAGGCATCATTATGTTCAGAGCCTTTCAGCAATGTGCCCGCAAATCCATCACCCAGCTCAAAACCTTTGGCCGCATTGATACCCATCAGGGCACTGGAGAGGAGGGCAGGGAGCTTGCCGAACACGGGTTCGCCAATTCCCACAGGCAGGTTTCGAATCAACCCGGTGACAGTGCCTCCACACGAGTCGCCTTGGCCCCGGATCTTTTCAATATGGTTTTGCATCAATGACGCGGTTTGGGCATGACAGCTTCTTACCTCGTTTTGGTAGATGCAATTGAAATCGGGCACGATGTTTTCTGGAAGCGCTATCGGTCCAATCGAGGAGGTCCAAGCATCAATGCGTACACCGTAATGATCCAACAACTGCAAGGCAAAGGATCCGCCAACAACCCTGCATACCGTTTCCCGGGCTGAGGCCCTACCACTGCCGCGGTGATCTCGCAAACCGTATTTGGTCTCCCAAGTATAATCAGCATGTCCGGGCCGGTATACATCCTTGAGCGAATCGTAATCCCCTGACCGTTGGTCTTGGTTACGGATGATGAAACCAATGGGAGTGCCCAAGGTGATTCCGTTCAACAGCCCCGATAGAATTTCCACATGGTCTCTTTCATCGCGAGGTGAGGTGATGGTGCTTTGGCCAGGCCTGCGCAAGTTCACTAGGTTTTGAACGGCATTCAGATCAACCCTAAGGCCTGCAGGCATCCCATCAATGACGCCGCCCATGGCCATTCCATGTGACTCGCCAAAAGTCGTTAGCCTCAAAATCGATCCGAAGGTATTGTTAGACACGTTAAGTATATCAATCCAAGATTCGTTCCTGCAATTTCACTTGAGCATCCATCCAAGCTTCAAACACGGGGCTTTCCTCCCAAAGTTCACGCAGTTCAGAATCGGTCAGGATATGGTCGATGGCAAGGGCCGCTTGATCTGCCAAGTGGATGACCTCTTCGTAAGCTTCAGAACCCTCTTGCAAAAAGATGCCCATCCACTCATTCAAATCCTCAGGAAAATCCTCGGCAGGTTTGCCCAACAGTGCCGCCACAATTTCGCAGGCCACCAACGCTTCCTCACATTCCATCAAGCTGGGGCGGTCCTCATCATTCATCCGCTCAATGGCCAACTTAATCATGCCAAAACCATTGATACTCATGTCATCCAAAAAGGCAGATGCTGATTCTCCCTCAAAATTGGAGATGTGGTCGTTTTCCATGTCACAAATTTACGCCATACGAATCAAACGAAGAGAACTGTTTACTCATTGTGCAGCGAAACGGTCTTTATAGGCTTTTTCGAGCCACTCACGGTCGTTTGGATGGGCTAAATCTATCAGCAATCTGGCCCGTTGCTGCAGGTTTTTTCCAAATAGGTTTGCAATGCCATACTCGGTTACCACCCAATGCACATGGGCCCGTGTGGTAACAACACCAGCCCCGGTATTCAGGGTAGGAACAATACGGGCCACTCCTTTTCCGGTTCTACTGGGTAAGGCAATAATGGGTTTGCCACCATCCGACAGTGCTGCACCCCGCATGAAGTCCATTTGCCCACCAACTCCCGAGTACTGGTAAGTTCCAATCGAATCAGCACACACTTGGCCGGTCAGGTCTATTTCAATACAGCTGTTGATGGCCACTACCTTGGGGTTTTGTCGAATCACATACGGTTCGTTCACATAGTCAACATCTAAAAAGGCGAAAGCGGGGTTGTCATGGATGCTGCCATATAGTTTCTGGGTACCGGCACAGAACGATGTAACCGTTTTGCCTGGATATAGTTTTTTCTGGCTATTGTCAATGGCTCCGCGATCCATCAGCTGTAAAATGCCATCCGATAACATTTCAGTATGGACGCCCAAATGGCGGTGGTTATTGAGTTGTGTGAGCACCGCATCAGGAATGCAACCGATGCCCATCTGCAAAGTGCTGCCGTCATCAATGAGCTCTGCCACGTTTTTGCCAATGGTCGTCTCCACTTCCGTAACACTCGAAGCGTAGTCCACTTCATGCAATGGGGCCTCGTGCCATATAGCGGCATTTATGCGGCTGATATGTACCAGGGTGTCACCATGGGTACGGGGCATTTTGGGATTCACCTGAGCAATCACCAATGGCGCCACTTCGATCGCTGAGCGTGTTGCATCAACCGAAGTGCCCAATGAAACGTATCCGTTTTCATCAGGGGGAGATACATGGATGATGGCCACATCCAATGGCAATACATTTTGCTTGAACAGTTCAGGTATTTCACTCAGGAAAACGGGTACATAGCCGGCCAGGCCATCGTTTACAAGTTTTCGAACAGGCGCTGAAACAAATAGGGCATTGATGCGAAAATGTGGCAACATGGAGGGATCTGCAATGGGAAAGTGTCCGAAAACACTGATGCAGACCACCTCTGAATCCGAAAACAAATCCTTGTGTAGGGCCATTTGCTCCACCAGGAAAGTGGGTGTAGCCGCACTTCCGTGGATGAAGATGCGAGAGCCTGCAGGTATCATTCGTAAGGCCTCTTCAGGGGTTTGGTAAGGTATTTCCATAGGACAAATTTGAGTCTTTTACACTGCTAATTTGGTGATCAAGGTCACATGGTTTTCGATATGACCAATGTTATCGATTTTAAAAATACGATTGTGTATTTTTCGCCCATGCAGCAACACACGACCAAAGACGATCAACTCACTAAGATTTACAAAGCACTCGCCATTATTGTGATGTCAAGTGTCATCCTTAGTTATGGCAAGCCCTTATTCATTCCCCTGGCATTCGCACTTTTCATCAGCTTCATCCTCTATCCGGTGTGTAAGAAAATGGAGGGCTTTGGTTGGTCCCGCACCGCGAGCATTGCACTGGCTTTGTCTTCGTTGCTGTTCCTCGGAGGGGTGGTGTTTTGGGTCTTGTATATGCAGTTTGTGAGCTTTACGGCCGATTTTGGTACGGTCAGCGCCAAGGTTGCACAGCTCTGGGATTCGATCAAGGGTTATGCCGTACATGAATTCAAGATGGATCCCATGGAGGTGGAGGCATGGACCAACGATTTGATACATTCATTGGCTTCGCGCATGTTCTCTTTTGTAGAAGCCGCTTCCATGTCTTTTTTTGTGAACGTGGTCATGCTGGTGCTGATTCCGTTCTATGCCTTTCTCATGCTCTACTACCGACACATGTTGGTCGATTTAATCCTGGGTTTTTTCAGCAAGGGTAGGGCGGAGCGCATGCGGGAAGTAATTGTTTTGGCGGTAGGCACTTATTACGGATTTGTGAGAGGGATGGTGGTCGTTTATTTAACCGTAGGTGTGCTCAACACGGCGGGATTATTGGCGCTTGGTATACCCCATGCAGTGTTGTTCGGCTTCCTCACGGCCTTCATGACCTTCATTCCCTACATCGGCATCATCATCGCATCCCTGCTACCCATTACCTATGCTTGGATTACCTACGATTCGGCCTGGTATCCCTTGGGAGTGGTGGCCATTTTCGCATTTGTTCAATATTTAGAGGCCAATTTGATTTTTCCATGGGCAGTGAGTCGGCGCTTGAAGCTGAACACCCTGGCCACACTGATGGTAATCATCTTGGGTGGAATCCTGTGGGGCGCCGCGGGCATGATCCTATTTGTACCGTTTGCTGCTATTTTAAGGCTTGTGGCTGAACGAATTGAAGGTTGGGAGGGACTGGCAAAGTTCTTAGGGCAAGAATGAGTTCATTTCCCATTAACCCCTAACTTTGCGACATGTTAAATCGACACGTCATATGGCCCTTGGCCATGCGTCATGGTTTCTTCTGCGGGATCTCTAACCTGGCTTTATTGCTGACCGTTCTCTCCGCGGGTGGAAGTATTTATAACCCCGCCATGGCAATTGGCTGGCTGATCACCTATTTGTTTCTACACCGTTTCATGAAATACTTGCGTGAAAACGAGGGCGAGGGTTTTCTGACTTTCAAACACGCCTTTTTCGCCGGATTTGCCATGTCATTCTTTGCTTTTGTCCTTTATGGAATGGCGTTGTTTTTAATCGGAGCCTTTGTGTTCCCGGGTTTACTCACCGATGCCCGAAACGAACTCCTCCGTAACGCCGAGGCTTTGGAGGGCATTTTGCCGGTGAGCAACGTGGATGACATGTATGAGGCCTATGAGCGTATTTCACTCGGACAGCTGGCCTATACCGAATCGCTTTCCAAGTTTTTAGGCGGCTTGTTCTTATCTTTGGTCGCTGCTTTGATTTTGCGTAAAAAACAACCGCCGTTCCACAATGACCAACCAAACTCCGTCGCTTGATGTTTCGCTGGTGATTCCTCTTTTAAATGAGGAGGAGTCCTTGCAGGAATTGGTCTCTTGGATTAGTCGTGTATGTGATTCTAACAACTTGAGTTTTGAAGTGATTTTGGTGGATGATGGCAGTAAGGATCAATCCTGGTCGGTCATCAAAGCGCTTTCGACCTCAGACCAACGGATCAAAGGAATACGGTTCCGCAGAAACTACGGTAAGTCCGCTGCACTGAATGCCGGCTTTGAACAAGTCAACGGTCAAGTGGTGATTACGATGGATGCCGACCTTCAAGACAGTCCGGATGAGATTCCAGAGCTGGTTGCCATGATCCGGTCCGGTAACGACCTGGTAAGCGGATGGAAGCAGAAGCGTTACGACCCGCTTACCAAAACCATCCCCACGCGCCTGTTCAATTGGGCCACCCGTAAAATGAGTGGCATCAACAATTTGCACGACTTTAATTGCGGACTCAAGGCCTACCGGCATGATGTGGTCAAAAACATTGAGGTTTACGGCGAGATGCATCGCTATATTCCAGTCATTGCCAAATGGGCCGGCTTCACACGCATCGCTGAAAAAGTGGTGCAGCATAGTCCGCGCAAATACGGAACGACCAAGTTCGGATTGGAGCGCTTCGTGAACGGCTTCTTGGATTTACTCAGCATCACTTTCGTTTCCCGCTTCGGCAAACGGCCAATGCATTTCTTTGGGCTGTTGGGTACATTGAGTTTTCTGTTCGGCTTTGGCATAGCTGTAAAATTGGCGGTCGATAAATACCTTTTTCAGGTTTATAACATGACCGACCGCCCCATTTTCTTTTTTGGCATGTTGGCCATGATTCTAGGAACCCAATTGTTTTTGGCGGGTTTCCTCGGTGAAATGATCGCCCGAAACGCCCCCGATCGTAACCGATACCAGATTTCGGAATCGGCTAACCTTTGATTTGATTGGACGCCTAACTTTTCAGGTGATTTATGGGTTAACCACATTGAAATACGCTCATTCAAGTGAATACCGAGTTCCAGCTTCCCCCTCAAACGGTTTTAAACAGAGCCACGCATTTCCTGAACCAATGTTATGTGGAATTGGAGATGACAGACTCCCTTGAAACGCGCTTGGATGAAGTGGTGCGTGAAATACGGGAAACTGGAACGTACCAGCATACGATCCGCGAGTTGGCCCATGGTTGCCGCATGGCTTGGCGAAATTCCAATCGTTGTATCGGCCGATTGTATTGGAAATCGTTGAAGGTGGTTGACGCCCGTGAAATCCAGCAGCCGGAGCATGTGTTCGATGCATTTCAGAATCATATCGATTTGGCGTTCAATAATGGGGATGTATTTTCGGTCATTACCGTTTTCAGTCCGCAACCCAGCTTCCAATTACTCAATCACCAACTCATCCGCTTCGCGGGATACGAAAACGGAGTGGGCGATCCCGCCGAAAAAGCCTTTGCTCAAAAGTGCCTTGACTTGGGATGGACTTCTCCACAATCCCATTTCGACGTGTTGCCGTGGGTGGTTCAAGGCCACGATGGCAAAATTTCCATGCGTCAGCCGCAAATGCAAGATCGCATGATCATTGATATCCTGCATCCCGAATTACCATGGTTTGCCGAACTGGGTTTGAAATGGTACGCCGTCCCAGTGCTGTCGGATATGGTTTTAGAGATAGGAGGAGTGGTGTACCCCGTGGCGCCTTTCAACGGTTGGTATATGGGAACGGAAATTGGCAGCCGTAACTTCGGTGATGCCCATCGATACAACATGTTGCCTGCCATCGCCAACCGCTTAGGACTCGATACGGCCAGCACCGATTCCCTTTGGAAAGACCGCGCATTAGTAGAGCTCAACCGTGCCGTGATCGATTCGTTCAGAAAAGCCGAAGTCACCATCGAAAACCATCACGATGCCTCGGAGCAGTTCATGCAGTTTGTGCGTTTGGAGCAACAAAACGGCCGTGAGGCCACCGCCGATTGGAGTTGGGTGGTTCCACCCATGTCATCCTCCACATCGCCTGTTTTTCACATGGATTTGGTGAATGATGTGACTGGCCCCAATTTCTTTTATCGAAAGCCATCACCCGAGGCTAACCCCAAAACCAAGGGCAAGTGCCCCTTTCATTTTGATTGGCTAAAGTAACGGCTGAGGTTATTGCTTAACGAACCTTACTGACTTCGATCTGCCTTCTTCGAAAAGAGCTTTGATCACGTATGTGCCGTTTGGTAACGCAGATACATCTACTGTTTGAAGGTTATCATTCGCAATCGACTGCCATATTTTTCCGTTGATGTCAATGATTTGAATCTCTCGCAAAGCATCCAATCCAATGTCGATTTGTAACTGATCCCGAACTGGATTAGGGAAGGTGCTAAATTGAGTGGCGGATAATTCGTTTAGTGCAGTGTTGCCACAACCGGGGGAGGTCAGCAAGGTTGACCTAACGGTGTTCAAGAAACCCAGCATCCGGTCTTTCTGTCCTTGGGTGAACATGGTCATACAGGCGTCATACGAGTAATCCATATAATTTTCCATCATGTCAGGAGGGTCGATGCCGATGCTTGACCAGAAGGGTGATTCGTTGGTGCAGGAGTTTTTGATGAGACAGGTTTGTTGGCTGGCCGTATCGGCATTGGGGGTGTCGTCCACATAATCGGTGGAATCGCATAGGGTGGAGGAGCCTTGTCCGTCACCCCATATATGCCGTAATCCCAACCAGTGACCTACCTCGTGTACGGCGGTTTTACCCAGATCGCTAGAGGTGTTGTTGGGCATGAATCCGGTAAATTGGTATTGTATTACCACCCCATCGGTTAAGGGGTCGCCACCTGGAAATTGGGCATATCCCAGCACGGCGGTAATTCCAAAGAGGCTCATGTCACAGATCCAGATGTTGAGGTATTGGTCGGCGGGCCAGGGATCTTTGCCTCCATTGGCCGATCGCTTCACGTTATCGAAGCCCAGGATCGGGTCGAAGAAAGAGCCGGCAGGGGCTTGGGTGCGGGTAATACCGTTGGTAGGGTTGCCGTTGGGGTCAACGGAAGCCAGGCAAAACTCCACTTCAACGTCGGCTGCAATGGTGTCGAAAATGGCCCGGGTCTGAGAGAAGTTGGCGTTTTGCAGTCGGTAACACTCGTTGAGGATATCCACTTGGCGCACAATATTGGAGTCGGCGATGTTCTGGGTGTTATTCTTGTAAACGATGTGGAACACCACCGGAATGCTGACCACGGCCGAGGACCTATTGACCTGCCCGTTTCGGTTGTTTCGAATCCACTCCCTGACCGTGTTTTCCTGGAATTGGAGTTGATCTTTCAAAGCCGGGTTTTTTCCCATCAGTTGCTGGTGTGCTTCATCGGTGTGGCATTTTGGGGATTGGGCTACTGATAAGAATGGGGTTGTTAATAGGATTAACAAGGTCAGGTGAAGAAAGGGGCGCATGTTTAGGTATTATATGCCCCTAAAATAGTAAAGTCCCGAAAAGAAATGAGAGGTTGGCTTTAAGTCAAAAGCCGGCGTTTCGTAAGAGATTGGAGGCAAATGCCGACCATGTAAATGTGGCTTTATGGCTTTGCACAAACGACTCCATGGCAGGCATCCGGTTGTTTTCGAAAAAGTCGGCCAATGCCTCGGCAATGGATTCGGGGTCGGGCTCGGTCACATATCCGGCCTTGCCGTCCGGTACCATTTCGGGTAACCCACCCACTCTGGTCACCAACATTGGCCTACCGAAGTGGTAGGCGATTTGGGTAACCCCGCTTTGGGTGGCGGTACGGTAGGGCTGTGCCACAATGTCGGCAGCACAGAAGTATTTCTTGACTTCCTCTTTGGGGATGTATTGGTCGTGTAACAGGACGCGATCCTGGAGTCCGAGTGAAGCGATCAGGTCAAGGTAAAGTTGCTTATTATCGTAAAACTCTCCAGCTATGATTAGTTTTATATCTAGCTGTAATAGTTTATTTTGTGAAAAGCACTTAATCAATAAGTCTAAGCCTTTGTAAGGCCGGATAAAGCCAAAGAACAATACGGTTTTTTGGTTGGAAGCAATCCCTAGTTGTGCTCTGGCTTGAGCCTTTTCCATGGGTGCACCAAAGATGTCGTATACGGGATGCGGAGTGACTGCCACTGGTCCTTGAACGCCGAAGCCTTTCAGATCCTCTGCTACGCTTTGAGCCATGGCCACAAAAGAGTCACAACCTTTTAAAAACCAATTGGTAAATGGTTTGTCGAAAGCCCTCTTTTCGTGGGGTATGACATTATCGGTGACGGCTACTACATGGGTATTGCAACGTTTTTTGACCTGCCTGATAACGGTGCCCAATGCGGGACCCATGAAGGGCAACCAGAATCTAACAATCAGTAAATCAGGTTTTTCTCGACATATTTGTTTTGCCGTAGTGAACCAATTGATTGGGTTCACAGAGTTGAGTAGAGTTTTGATGGGAATGCCCTCAGGAGCGGGGTCGTTTTCCGCCATCTGCGTGGTTCCAGGAAATAGGAAGCTGGGGTATTGCAGGGAAAAAGAAACGATGGAGCAGTCGTGACCTTGATGAAGCAGCTCCTTGCATAAGGCTTCGTTGAAGTTGGCTATGCCACCTCGCAATGGATACGCGGGTCCTAGGATGATGATCTTCAATGGCTGTCCCTTGAGTCCGTAAAGTTAACGCATCCTTACTCCCGAACCACCATGGGTTCGGAGCCCGTACAATCGATTACCGAAGAAGGTTTCAGGCTTCCTGCACCCCCATCAATAATCATATCTACCTCTTTACCAAACTTTTCATGAATCTCAAAGGGGTCGGTCATATAGTCAATGATAGGATCGCCGTCGTTGTGGATGGAGGCCGATACCAAGGGTCCACCAAGTTCCGCAATCAGTTGGCGCGTGATTTCGCAATCAGGAACCCGGATACCAATGGTCTTACGGTTGTTGCGAAACAACGTGGGCACCAGATTGCTCGCCTCTAAAATGAAGGTGTATGGTCCTGGGAGGTTGGCTTTCAGCAACTTGAACACTTCGCGACTAAACGGCTTGGTGTATTCGGCAATGTGCGAAAGGTCTGACAAAAGGAACGAGAACTGAGCCTTTTGAGGCTTTACTCCCCGAATGCGACAAAGTTTTTCGAAGGCTTTCGCCTGCCGGATGTCGCATCCCATAGCATACACAGAGTCGGTTGGAAAAATGATGACGCCACCTTTTTGAAGCGTTTCCACAGCCTGTTGGATCTTCTTTGGTTGTGGATTTTGTGGGTGAATCTCTAAAAGCATTGTAAAAAGCGAAGCTTTAGATGATCTTTATATATAATTGAAAATCAGTTTAAAATAAAAGTGGGTAAGCTACTTATATCGCACCGCTACAACCGTTTATCCTTGCTTCCTTCCGGATCTGGGGAGGTTCACAGGAGCTGGTCGTATAAGACTTACCCATTGCAAAGGTAGCAACAGGAAGGCGTCAAAAGGTTGATTCGAATCAATTAAAAGTAGTTGCTTGAATCCGCTTCCAGGCTTCCGGAATCATTTCAATGAGATCACCGGCATGCATGGCCTCCATTCCTAGTCGCTCTGCACACAAATCACCCGCTAAGCCATGTAAATAGGTTCCCAAAATGGCTGCCTCCTCGATGGAATATCCCCGCGCAGCCAATCCTGCAATCAGCCCGGTTAAGATATCGCCCGACCCACCTTTGGCCATGCCGGCATTACCTGTAGGATTTACCCAGATCTTGCCTCCTGGAGTAGTGATTTTGGTAAAGGCTCCTTTTAGTAAAATGTAAATCCCCAGGACCTTAGATCGTTCCAATTGTGCGTCCAAACGGTCAAAGTCGTTGTCCTTTTTGCCTGCGAACCGTTCAAATTCACCAACATGTGGTGTGAGAAGCGACCCCTCTGGCAATTGTTGCAGCAGTTCATGGTGCTGACTCAACAAATTGATGGCATCGGCATCGACCACCAGTGGTTGGGGCCATAACTCCATCAATCGGGTAAATGTTTGCATGGCCGTTACATCCGTTCCTATGCCTGGTCCTGCCGCAACTGCTGATGTTTTAATTGGAATCGTTGATAGCGAATTTGTTGCATCGTATTGCAACGTCATGGCTTCCGGAATCGCCGCTTGGAAAATGACATTTTCACTGCTCGGAATAACCATGGAAAGCAAGCCACAACCGCTTCTTAAACAGGATTTTGCGGCTAAAATTCCAGCACCGGATTTGCCCGAACCTCCTGCCATAATCAAGGCATGGCCGAAATCCCCCTTGTGTCCGGCTCCCGACCGCTCTTTCATTAACTGCTTAACCACCTTTGGGTTAACCAGCTCCATGGAGGTATCTATCTGCTCCAAGCCGCGAGGGTCCAATCCGATATCCAGTACGGATACCGTTCCAAAAAACGGGATGTTCTCAGGCATCACCAAGCAAGGTTTTAAGTATTGAAAAGTAAGGGTGTTTTTAGCCTTAACTATTTTATTTTGAATATTTATAGATGATTTATTTGAAGCTAAACCTGAAGGCAAGTCAATCGAGATGATAGGGTATTTGCAGTCATTCATTACCTCTATGGCCACCAGTTCCAGCCCTGATGCCTCCCCTGAAAAACCGGTGCCGAAAATGGCATCCACCACGTACCCATCTGCTGGTCGGGGGACCTCTTGACCTGGCCTGATGATCACCAACTGCGATGGGTAATCTTGCTGGAGCCGTTGAAGATTGATCTGATGATCGGAACTTAACCGGTCTCGGGATTGGAGTAGGATGGCGCTCACGGTCCAGCCTTTTTGGGCCAAAAGTCGGGCGATGGCCAACCCGTCGCCTCCGTTATTACCCGTTCCACAATAAATAGTGACCGGCTTGGGGGGTAACTGTTCGATCATCCAATCCACGCATGCGCCTGCTGCCCGCTCCATCAAGTCGATAGAGGTAATGGGTTCGTGTTGGATGGTGAATTGATCCAAAAAACGAATGCTTTCGGCTTTTAGGATGAACATGGTTGATGCAAGCTCAATAAATGGATTTACCTAAAATTTAAGTGATGACCTTTATTTTAGGGTGCGTGTTTAACAAATGCTGCTGCAACTCTTCTCCACTGCCATGCACTGTTAAAATCGTGCTTGCCTGTGAGGCATCCACCAGGTGCAGCAGCTCTTGCCAATCGGCATGGTCGCTCACCTGAATATGGTGGGTTGATCTGATAAATGGTTTTTTCCATCCTGTTGCAAACATGGTAATAACCCCTGGTGTGGCATGATAACTGGACAACACCTTAGGTGGAACCACCAAGATATGATCATTGGATCGCTTGAAAGCATGATGATCGTAAGGTTCCCAATTGCCAAGATCATAGCCGTGATGTTCATAAACCCGGTGAAAAATGGCGGGTTCAGGGTGTACCATGAGGGTTTTGTCAGGGAATTTGGCCGACAGCAGCCTGGTCAGTCGTTGTGCCTTACCTAAACTATAGGCTCCCACCACCCAGGAAAATCCTTGCCATTTTTCCAACTTGTTCAATTCCGTCTCTTCATCAGGGTGCTGGTAAGCAGGGTCTGCAAAAGTTGTTTCGGTAATCAGCACGTCGCATGGCACTGGATGAAATGGTTCGCATGAATGATCTTGTCGGGTTTTGAAATCCCCGGTATAACAATACCGC
>JBMTLM010000013.1:0-14707 GCA_049431185.1 Bacteroidia bacterium
GCTGTAAAAGGTTTTGTCCATAAGACGAACGGTATTTCATACGGCCAACCATCCTGATCAATTCAGGGGCAAGTCCATGGATACCGAGGTCGATGGTGGTGCGTTTGCCGATTTCCACAATCTCCTCTTCCAATTGACGCTTCACTTTGGCCACCACCTCTTCGATGCGTGCAGGGTGAATACGACCGTCTGTCACCAATTGATGAAGGGCCAATCGGGCCAATTCACGTCTCACTGGATCAAAACCGGAAAGGATGATTGCCTCTGGCGTATCATCCACAATGATCTCTATACCCGTGGCGGCTTCCAATGCGCGGATGTTCCTACCCTCGCGGCCGATAACCCTTCCCTTTACATCATCGTTGTCGATGTTGAATACGGTTACGGAATTCTCGATGGCTTGCTCGGTAGCAACCCTTTGGATGGTTTGTATCACGATGCGCTTGGCCTCCTTATTGGCGGTCATCTTGGCCTCGTCCATGATCTCTTTGATGTAGGAATGTGCTTCCGACTTGGCTTCGGCCTTGAGTGCCTCCACCAACTGGGTCTTTGCATCCTGAACAGACAATCCGGAAATTTTCTCCAGCTGGGCGACTTGCTTTTGATGCATCTTGTCGAGCTCTTCCTTACGGACCTCAATGCCCTGCATCTGGTTCTTAACGTTGTTTTGCAACTGATCCAATTCGGCTTGCTTGCGCTGAACCTGTTCGGTTTTTTGGTTCAGGGTGTTCTCCTTCTGTTTAACCCTCTGTTCTGCGGCTTGGATGTTGCGATCCTTTTCTGCGATGGCCTTCTCATGTTCAGTCTTCAATTGAAAGAACTTCTCCTTTGCCTCCATCATCTTGTCCTTCTTGACCAATTCGGCTTTGGCTTCGGCCTCCTTGAGGATTTTATCGGCATTTTCACGGGCCTTTGCCTCAAGGTTTTGATTGCTGCGGCGCATGATGATCCATGTCACCACACTTCCTATGATGAGCGCCCCTCCTGCAGCAGAGGTGGCGATGATTATTGGGTTATCTAACATTTTAAAATAAATTTTGGAAAATTATAATGGATGAATAAATGGTTTAAGATTAAAAACCCGCGTTAAATTCCTCGTTGATAGTTAAACCCCATAACGACATGGATGGGGATGCCGGATCTTTCTTGCTTCCACTGCCAACCACC
The DNA here is from genome assembly GCA_049431185.1 of Bacteroidia bacterium. Classification (GTDB taxonomy): domain Bacteria; phylum Bacteroidota; class Bacteroidia; order AKYH767-A; family OLB10; genus JALRAP01. Next base: position 1,168 of record JBMTLM010000013.1, read on the forward strand.
GAAGCGGATGGGAACCGATACAAGTACCGGAGCTGAGGCCTGCATTACGGATACGCTAAGCGTAGTCCCCAATGGTTTAGTGTTGGGTTTACAACAATGATCAGAATTTAAGCGGGCTTTGATGGCATTCCAATTCAAATTGAATTGGAATTTGTCCCTTGAAGTCAATGAACGACTTAAGCAGACAAATAACCGGTAAGCATTTGATCCAGCTCCTCGACCTTTTGGTTGACTTCCTGCTTGAAGACGTTGCCACGTGATTCCAAGGCAGTAAGCTCTGTGGCCAGTTGAATGGCACACATCGCGAGATGATCGAACTTATCGCTGCCAGTATAGGTTTTTTCATACTGGCTGAGGCGGTCATTTATCAACTTAACAGCTTTCAGAACGGATTGTTCCTCGGATTTATTGACCCGGATCGGGTATTCCCTTCCTCCTATCAAAACCTTGGTTACAACTTGCTCCATCCTTGATCAGCGATTAATGAGTGCCAGACAGCGGTCGATTTCACGGATGTAATCATTAATCCGCAATTTCAAGTCCCGGGTATTCTGATCTTCACCCGAAACGGCCTTTGCCATCCGAAGCACTTGATTGGCTTCGCGCAAGGAACTAACCTCCTGGCGCAATGTTTCCAACTCGATGAGGAGCTGGCTATTGTTATTTTCTACTTTTTCCAGCTTTTCAGCTAGGTTTTGCCTGGACTTACAAAGTCTATCCACCTTGACCTTCAAGGCATCCAGATTTTTGAAAACTTCCTGACTCATTTTCAGATATTGGTAACAACTAACTAGTTGAAAGCAAATTTAGTCATTCTCAAAGGTAATAACTCAAGCCCTGCTTAATTTTGAACTCCATGAGGATTGTGAACAAGAAAAAGTTAGGGAGCGTGTTGAAGTTTTCAATCAAGAAAACTTTATTATGTACTGTTTTACAGCTATTTGCAGCTGAATCGATAGTGGGTCAAAACCATCCTGTCAAACTTCTTGAACACGAAATCAGCATTTCCGGCTCGTTTGGAGAATTCAGGGGCAACCATATCCATGCGGGAATTGATTTCAAAACAGGCAAAAAGGAAGGGATTCCCGTGTTGGCAGCCACCGACGGATATGTGTACCGGATACTGGTATCACGCACGGGCTATGGCAAAGCCATATATCTCAACCATGAAAACAATTTAACCACCGTGTATGCACATTTAAGGGCTTTTTCAAGTATTGTAGAGGACACCGTTTCGAATCTACAGAAAAAGCAACGTCATTTCGAAATCGACCATTTTCCAACAAAAATGGCCATCAAAGTGAAAAAGGGGCAAGTCATCGGTTACTCTGGAAATTCGGGCTCTTCGGAAGGCCCCCATCTGCATTTCGAAACCAGAAATACAGCGTTGGAAATGCCTTTCGATCCTTCAATGGTAGGTATCAGTTATCCTGACCAAATACCTCCCAGCATCCAGCGGATTTTTCTTTATGACTTGCAACAGCCCCAAATGATTTTTCCACTGCCTAATCCAAGATCATTTCAAATCAACCAACAAGACACTATACCAATTGGACCATTCACGGTGTTGGGTTTGGAGGCGTTTGATTTGGCCGGAAATGAACCCAACCGACTTGGAATCCGGTCCATTAAGGTTTATTTGGATAACCAACCATTTCTTTATTTTGAAAATGGCCCATTCACCTTTGGTCAGTCCAGCCACATTACGGCCATGATTGATCAAAAGTTAAGAAGGAGTGGTATCGAATCCTTTTTATGCTTGAGGGCTGAAGGCAACAAGCTGCCCTTTTACAAAATGGGTTATGAAGGTGGAATCATCACAGCCCATGATGGCCAGACAATCATCTGCAAAGTGGAGGTCGTTGACAGGAATCTCAATATGACCGAAAAACGATTTGTGCTTTCTTTTTCAAACGAAATGATAACACTGCCTCACCATGATTCCACTTATACCATCCGAAGTGGTGAGAAAAAGTCATTTAACTGCGGTCCGTTTACGGTTGCATTTGAAGAAAACTCCTTACATGGCGCTTCTCCAGTATCTATAGACTCGCTACCGGGCCAACCATACTCATTCAAATGGGGACCTGAAGGAATCTCCATCAATAAGTCTGTAAAAATCTCCTATGACCTTTCAGTAATCCCCCAGCCATTACGCGAAAAAACCATCATTGTAAGATCGCAAGACGGAAAAGAATGGACCTCCATAGGAGGAAAAATTGTTGGACAAAGATTGGAAGCGTCCTCCTCGAACAACGGGATTTTTAGTTTACGTCACGACAACGAAGGGCCGGAGTTAGGCACCTTAAGCTATTTCAAAGATGACTATACGGGAAAAAGGGCGTTGCTAATCAAGATCAAGGATGAACTTTCAGGTGTTGAAACCATCCGTTGCAAAATTGACGGACACTGGGTTGTATCAGAATACAACTCTAATCGCAATGAGCTGATAATCTATGATATAGAAAAATTCAACGATAAAAAATTGGAAATCAAGGCCATTGATAAGCGATCAAATGAAACACGGAGCCAAATGAGAATCAAAACAGATTGATTGATTTCAAACTTCATTCACTTAAAATTCATACCAACGATTGTTAATTTAGCCCTTTGCAAACAATTAAACACTGCACCATGAATTGGAATATCCGTACCATTGCCTTGCAAGTATTGATGGCCATGTGCCTATTGAGTATAACCCTTGCGCAAACTCCAGTCACATCCAACAAAGAGCAAAAAGCAGGAAAAGGTTATGAAATTCGAGTCAAGGTAGATGGAATAAGGGATTCGCTTTGCTATTTAGCCAACTATTTTGGGGACAAACAGTACCTGCGGGATTCTGCCTATGCGGATGCCAATGGCAATATTGTGTTCACCAGCGATACCGTTTTAAAGAGCGGTATTTACATGGTGGTACTTCCAGGAAAGAAGTATTTCGAGATCATCATCGACAAGCAAAACCGTTTTTCAGTAAGCACAGCCGAAGGCGACTATGTGAATGCCATGAAAATTACAGGTTCAGAGGATAATTCTCGGTTCTATGAATATTTGAAATTCATCAACGCACGATCCAAGGAGATTGATCCATTAAGAAGGGAATTTGAGTCTGTTAAAAACACTGATATATCAAGGGCGGAGACGTTAAAGAACCGAATGTCGGAGATTGATTCAGCCGTTCTTGGTTTCAGAAGAAAAATGATTCAGGAGCATCCGGATTTTCTTTTGTCATCAGTGCTGAAGGCCACAGATGAGCCTGCGATTCCAAACTTCCCACCTAACCCTGATGGCACCAAAGACACTGTGACGCTTTACTATTATTATAAAGATCACTTTTTTGACAATGTGGATTTGAAAGACGACCGCTTGCTTTACACCCCCGTTTTTCATCCCCGTTTGGAAAACTACTTCACAAAAATGATTCTCCAGATTCCAGACTCCATCAATAAGGAAGCGGATAAGATCATTGCCCAGTTGAAGCCTGGATCGGAATTGTTCAAGTATGTGGTTTGGTGGATTACCAACCACTATGAGACCTCCAAGATCATGGGCATGGATGCGGTGTTTGTACACATGGCGGAAAAATATTACACCAAGGAAAAGGCATTCTGGGTCGATGAGGCTCAACTATTCAAGATTCAGGATCGCGCCAGGATTTTAAAACCTATTTTGGTTGGGAAGAAGGTCAAGAATCTGGTGATGTCGGATGACAAAGGCGCCTTTAAATCCTTGTACGATGTGAAAGCCAAATACACTATTCTTTACTTCTGGGATCCAGACTGCGGTCATTGTAAGAAAGTAACCCCTAAGTTGAAGCAATACTATGACATGGTCAGGTCAAAGGGCATTCAGGTTTATGCCGTTTGTACTGAAGTGGAAATGGATAAATGGCGCAGTTTTATCAAAGAATACAATCTGGATTGGATCAATGTGGCGGACGCGGAATTGAGGAATAATTTCAGAGCCGAGTTTGATATTTCTGCAACTCCACAGATTTTCCTGTTGGACGAAAACAAGGCCATCGTTGCGAAAAAAATCGAAGTCGCATCATTGTCAGATATTTTGAATAAGGAATTCAAGAAATCAGGTATTGAATTGCCGGTAATTCCACATGATCCCAATGACACCAAGAACGGTGAAGGACATTGATACATGAACATCTTTAATAATAGAAAATAAGCTTGGCTTGTGCAATCCCTTAACTTTAAAGCTTGCACTGACTTAGGGGCCGTTGTTTACCAGTCCGATTAGAAAGTTTGCAAGCAAATTGTTTTGAAAAACAGCACCTAATGGTAAATGAAAAAAAAGAATAACATTTCCTTACGTTTCATTTTTTTACGACCATCGTCAAAGAAATTTTTAAGCAATAATGGTGTAACGCATACTCTTTACAATCTCGAGAACGTCGTCAAATAGCCATTCAAATTATTTGTAAATGACTGATAGTTTAATTGATTGCACGCTCAGTTAAAGATGAGATCATCTGAGTTTTCTGTGATTGGCATATAACTCATCCATGGGGTAATAATTAATTTAGAAAAGTTTAATCAAAAATGAACTCCTTTCGTAGATCAAAAAATTGATTAAAAAACAAAAGCCGGCTTTTAGCCGGCTTTTGTTTTTACTTTAAATCCAAAGATTAGAAGTAGAAGTTAAGGTTAATCGCACCACGCGCGTTATCGGTATCTAAACCAAAAGAAGAGGATTTTCCTGTTTTTGTAGTAGTTGATCCGCCAGTTCCATTGCAACGGATGTCTCACCCTCGCCGGTAGAGTCTAATGAAAGACCCCATCCATACTCACCAGAAATAGACATCTTAGGAGCGAAGAAATACTCAACACCAATAAAACCACGAATATTGAGTTATAAAGTACTTCCAGATTTGTCTTCAATAGTTGAACCAGCTCCTACAGTAACATTATATGAGTAAGTGGTTTTTCCACCACCTAGACCGATGCCAGCCTCAGCACCATAGAAACCTTTCAAACGTCCTTGGCCACGGTATTTTTGAAGACCAGCTGACAAATTGATGTTGTTGGAAGAAACTTTGGTCTCACTCAATGAACCGACTGATGTATCACCGGTAGCAGTGGTATTAGAACCAAAACCCAAGCGCACACCCACGCGATATGCAGTGTTTTCATCCTTCATCATTTTTCCTGTGATTACGTTGTTAGAATCAAGGAAGTTGAATCCGAATGCAGAGTTTCCACCATTCATCAAATTACCAGCGTAATTGAGAAATGGAGTAGCGTTTACACCAATGCTCCAATCACCAGAAGCAGGAAGGATGGGTGTACCTTTCTTAGAATTCATGTCTTGTGCGAAAGCAACTGAAGTTGCAAGAGCACATGCAATCATTAATACGGTTTTTTTCATGTTTTTTAAATTATTGGTTTATATTGTTAACAATCACTTACAAAGGTATTAGGAGTTGATTTACCACTTAAAAGACATATTCACACTTCTTAACACAGTTATGAACATCACTTCATTCGTTGGACTTATTGCGAATCATGGGCACAAATTTATAACTATCGAATGATTCAGAACAAATATTTTCAAATAAATCTTTTTTGATCCTGGTCATAACATATTGATTTTCTGACCCATAAGGTATAACCATGATACCCCCTGGCTTTAATTGGGGTAACAGAGAATCAGGGAATTCCGAAGCACCACAGGTTACCAAAATTCGATCATAAGGAGCAAATGTAGGCATGCCGGAAAATCCATCACCGAAGTACATTCGGATGCCATAGCCAAGTTTTTCAATGATTTTTTTGGTGTGGAGATACAATGCGCGCTGACGTTCCACGCTGAAAACCTTGACACCCATCTTAAATAATACACTGGCTTGATAACCCGACCCCGTACCAATTTCCAATACCTTCATCCCCGGTTTTAAATCCAACAAGGAGGTTTGAAAAGCCACGGTTGAGGGATGTGAAATGGTTTGTCCGGATAGTATCGGAAAAGCCATGTCAGCATAGGCATACTCCACGAACGCGTTGTCGATAAACAGATGACGAGGAACCTGTTCCATGGCGGCTAATACGGCTTCATCAGTAAAACCCTTGGACCTTAACTCATAAACCAATTTTCGACGCAGCCCCACATGCCGAAAACTATCTAAGGGATTTTCTTTCATAAAGTGATGATCGGTGCGAAAATAGACAATGAGCCATGGTAAAAAAGGTTAATTTTGAACTAAATTTTCAACGAGGGTATGCTGAAAATCGGAGTGGTAGGTGCCGGACACTTAGGTAAAATTCACCTACAACAGATTAAAGAAATTCCTGATTATCATCTGGTTGGTTTTCATGATGAGTCGCCTGAGGTTCGCAGCGCCGTGCAGAACTCCCATGGCGCCACGGCATTTGCAGACCTTGCACCCCTTGTTGCTCAATGCGACGTCGTGGATATCGTTACGCCCACCTTTGCGCATTTGGATTGCGCCTCAATGGCGATCAGGAATTTCAAACATGTTTTTATCGAAAAACCCTTAGCCAATAACCCCGAAGAGGGCAGACAAATAGCTGCGCTTGCTAAGGAGGCACGGGTAAAAGTTCAGGTGGGACATGTGGAACGATTCAACCCCGCCTTCACTGCTGCCAGTGAATACATCAAGAATCCCATGTTCATTGAAACACATCGGTTGGCACAATTCAATCCACGCGGCACCGATGTATCGGTCGTATTGGATCTGATGATTCACGATATCGATATCATTCTAAGCCTGGTCAAATCCCCGGTGCGACGGATCAACGCAAGCGGGGTGGCAGTGGTCAGTGACACGCCAGATATTGCCAATGCAAGAATTGAGTTCGACAATGGATGCGTCGCCAACCTTACCTCAAGCCGAATTTCCTTGAAAAACATGCGTAAATCACGTTTTTTCCAACGAGACGCTTACATATCCGTGGATTTCCTTGAAAAAAAATCTGAGATCGTACGACTGAAAAATGTTAGCGGTGCGCCAGACCCCTTCGCATTCACCATCGACCTCGGACCTGAAAAAGGTGTCAAACAAATCATGTTCGACAGTCCTAGCGTCAAGGAAACGAATGCCATCAGGGATGAGCTGGCCTCTTTCGCTACAGCCATCAAAAACAACCAAGAGCCATTGGTATCTGTGGAAGATGGTCTTTCTGCCTTGGAAACCGCACATACTATCATCGAAAAAATGAAATCCATTCAAAACCTTACTTAACATACCAAACATGTGCGCTTCATCGAATAAAAGGTTTTGGGTGAAAAGTCTCATAAGCTTGTCAATACTCGGCATCACATCCTGTAACGTGATTAATCCGGACGAGCAGGCTCCTGGCTTCATAGAGATCAACGGGTTCGATTTTGACCCGGTACCAACGGCGCTTGAAATGGGCTCATCATCTTCTGTTAAAATCAAAGATGTTTGGGTGTATGTGGACAATGAGTTTCAAGGTGCTTATCAACTACCTGCACGTTTCCCGGTTTTGAAAACAGGCAATCAAAAAATCCTATTAACACCAGGCATTGAACTCAATGGCATCGCGTCCACGAGGTCACCCTACCCTTTTTACAAAGGATATGATTCAACACAGTTTATTCCGGAAAACGGTACGCTTACGATAAATCCGAGTGCCCGTTATTTTGACGCCGTTCAATGTGCCTTTTGCGAATCCTTCGACGGTAGCGGCTTTGCTCTTGCGCCAACAGACCAAAGCGACACCATCATGTACCAGCTGGCGGTTGGAGACTCCAATGTTTTTGAAGGAGCCAGCAGCGGTGTTGTTTACCTTGACACATCCAATACCCAATTTGAGTTTTCATCCACATCCTTTTATGACCTGCCAGGATCTGGCGCCGCCGTTTTCCTGGAAATGGATTACAAATGCAGCCAGGAAATGCAAGTAGGCCTCTATATCGATGTACCTGGCACAGGCCTGCAACAAATACCCATTTACAATGTCAATCAAACCAACGATTGGAACAAGGTTTATATACAATTGGGATATGTGGTTTCAACCTATTCCTATTCCAATAAGTTCAAGGTATATTTCAAAGGCATCAAAAACAACGGAACTGAAAGGGCAACTTTCTATTTCGACAATATCAAGGTTGTCCATTTCTAATGAACCGTCGACTTCAAGCCTTAAAATATATCTGTTCCGACTACCTGGCCGCGGCATTGGCGTGGGCTCTATTCTATGTTTATAGAAGGGCTCTTATTGAAGGCGAAAGCTCCATATCCGAGTCTCCCGACGATCCCAAGTTTTGGTATGGCGCGCTGTTCTTGCCTATCTGCTGGGTAATCGCCTATGCATTCTCGGGAACCTACTCAAACATCTACCGCAAATCAAGGCTCAAGGAATTTGGTCAAACACTTTATATTTCTGCACTAGGAGTATTGGTGATTTTCTTTACCCTGTTGCTTGATGACAAGATCATATCCTATAAATCATACTATGAAGCCATCGGCGTGTTGTTCGGTCTGCATTTCGGCTTCACCGCTCTTTTTAGGTTTTACCTCACCTCCAAAGCGGGATACAAAATCAAAAAGCGAATCATCGGGTTCAATACGTTATTAATCGGCAGCAATCAAAAGGCATTGAATCTCTACCAGGAGTTGATGTCGGCTAAGGAAAGTCAGGGAAATCTTTTCATCGGGTTCGTGAGCGTGATGGAAAACAACGGGCATTTACTGAAAGACACGTTGAAACATCTGGGAACCGTGAAAGGCTTGAGAGCTTTGATTCATGAATACCAAGTTGAAGAGGTCATCATCGCCATCGAATCATCGGAACATGAAAGCATAGGAAGGATCCTCAATGACCTTGAAGATACCGGAATCATTGTGAAAATCATTCCAGACATGTATGACATCCTCTCAGGTTCCGTCAAGATGAATGCGATATACGGTGCTCCGTTGATAGAAATATCACCCTATCTGATGCCCGTATGGCAACAAGGATTGAAAAGGCTGATTGACATTGTCGCTTCCATGATTTTGTTGCTGCTGTTATCCCCAGTTTTCTGCATCGTTTCAATCATCATTAAAAGCACCTCCAGAGGCCCTGTATTCTTCATTCAAGAGCGCATCGGCTTACATGGCCTGCCCTTTAACATCTATAAATTCAGGTCCATGCGTATCGATGCAGAGTCAGCAGGGCCAAAGCTTTCAAGCGAAAACGATGACCGCATTACTCCGTTCGGTAAATTCATGAGACGTGTTAGACTTGACGAGATCCCACAGTTTTATAACGTATTGAAAGGCGATATGTCATTGGTCGGTCCCAGGCCCGAGCGACAGTTTTTCGTGGACCAGATCATGCATTTGGCACCGCATTACCGGCACTTGCACAAGGTAAGACCCGGAATCACATCGTGGGGCCAGGTGAAATTCGGCTATGCAGAAAACGTGGAGCAGATGGTTGAAAGACTTAAATTCGACATCATTTACATTGAGAACATGTCCTTGGCTTTGGACCTCAAAATCATGATTTACACCGTTAAAACAATTCTAGAAAGAAAAGGCAAATAAAATCATCCTATGAAAAAAATTGCAGTTATCGGTTCAGGAACCATGGGCAACGGGATTGCGCATGTGTTTGCTCAAAGTGGGTTTCAAGTCTCCCTGATTGACATCAGGCAAGAGGCATTGGACAAAGCCATCTCAACCATCGCATCCAACCTTGACAGGATGGTTGCCAAGGGCACCATTCAGGAGGACGTGAAGCAAAACACACTCAAAAACATCCAATCTCATACATCCCTTGGCGCTGGTGTTGCGGATTGCGATTTGGTGGTCGAGGCTGCCACGGAAAACATCTCCATTAAGCTAGACCTCTTTCGTCAATTGGATGATATCTGTCAACCTCACACCCTGTTGGCCTCCAACACCTCATCTATTTCAATTACCAAAATAGCTTCCGCAACCAAAAGAGGAGACAAGGTGATTGGAATGCACTTCATGAACCCAGTACCCATTATGAAGCTAGTGGAGGTGATTCGTGGATATAGCACATCGGATGAAACCAACGCTGCTATTTTTGAATGCTCTCGAAAACTGGGTAAAATCCCGGTAGAAGTGAATGATTACCCGGGATTCATCGCCAATCGCATCCTGATGCCCATGATCAACGAAGCCATTTACAGTTTATATGAGGGCGTGGCCGGGGTAGAGGAAATCGACACCGTGATGAAGCTTGGTATGGCTCATCCCATGGGACCGCTCCAATTGGCGGACTTTATCGGACTGGACGTATGCTTGTCGATATTGCGGGTGATGCATGATGGCTTTGGAAATCCCAAGTACGCACCATGCCCGCTGCTGGTGAATATGGTGACCTCAGGAAATCTCGGAAAAAAATCCGGGGCTGGATTTTATGATTACACACATGGCGGTAAGGAATTGATGGTGGCTTCCAATTTCAAATGAGAACCACTACAATCGAGAATAGGCGGGGCATGACGGAGATCGCTTCCCTCCTCTCTCGCATACGTTCCATTTAAAACCGAAAAACAAATCATATCCGGTATTATTCCAGATTCCCGTAAAGGCACCCAAGCGGTCAGATCCAATTACGAACCATTTATACCGAACGGCCAATCCGAGATGCGGCGTTTGGAACTCGTGCAATAGAAAAGGCATGGACACCTCCAAAGTTCGGGTCTCATACCTTGGAGTTATAGAAAGCAAGGATGAACGAACGATGGATGTATTGGACAGCGGCATGCTGATGACCGTGGCTGCATTGGCATAAAACCTTGGTGCAATGCAATAATCAAAATCCAAAGCGACCGCCGAAGGCAACCAAATGGTTAATTTATCATCGTCAGCGGAACCTACAGGAGAGGCGAATGCGAATTGGCTTACCGTAGTATCAAACTCAGCCACGGAATTGATATTGGCATCATCAATTTGCGGCCACAAAAAGTTATTGGAAGAAAAAGCATAGGTCTCCGCTTGCTTACCAAATTTAACCGCGCCGACATCTATGACGGAAATCCCTGTACGAAAAAAGTACTTCTTAAGGTTTTCAGCGGACTTGTTGCAATCGCCTGCACCATGTTTGCGCTTGTGATAATAGGTGAGTCCAAAATCAATACCCACACCATAACCCCGTAATTTAAAAGGTTTTTTGAGCGTATTCTCATCATCCGTGAAGGAGTGTCCATAAGTACCGGTAGTGGATAAAACATCCAGATCGAAGGAGTCAGCAGAAGTTACCAGGTATTTCAATTCCTCAAAATCAACAAAGGCGGCATCGAAACCGCCAATCAACTTCAGGGTGGCTGCGAATGCCAAATACTTCTTTTCCCGAACCTCATAAATCTTTTTGCCATAGGTGCCACCTAACTCACCCCATACCATGGAGGCTGATCGAAAAGGACCAGATTCAAAGATTTGATCATGTTGCGGAGCGTAGTCATAGCCCTCCTTAATGAATTTCATAAGATGCGTAGGCGCATCTGTCACGGAAGTGGCGGAACGAAGTGCAGTATGTACTCCCCATGAGAACTTCTCGTCGTTTCTGATATATGACGGACCTCGTAGCAGGATGCTTGAATAACCATTCATCACCGATTCATCGTCATAAGTCCCTATCTGACTGTCATTGCTGCCGTCGGAGTTATCAACATCGTCAAACCTTTCTGAAAGCCTCTTCCGATACATGTAGTTGTTGTCGATGAAGATATCACCTGACAAAATATTGAATTCATATAAGTAGGGCGAACCTACAAAAAGGGAAGGGTTGAAATGCATTCCCATGTTACCGGAAAAATTGGAATGACTGATTCCAGTCATCTCCTGGGCACTCAAATCCTTTTCACTGAAGATGAATAAGGCCAAAAAAAAAGTAAACAGCTTGATTGGATTGGGTTTCATGAGAAAGTTGGAAATAATTTGTAAAGCTAAATAGTAACGTTTGATCTTGAAGCTTATTTCAAAGGTCAAGGGAAAATTTTTCCCGGATTCAATATATGGTTGGGATCAAAAAGCTGTTTGATGCCTTTTTGCAATTGCATTTGAACATCATCAAAGGCAATATCCATATAGCCCTTTTGCACCAAGCCTATACCTTGCTCACCGGAAATGGTGCCTCCAAGCTTGACGCATAGTTCAAAAATTTCCCGAATGCCCTTTGTTACGTTTTCATTCCATTGCGCTTCCGTAAGGTCACCCCGAATTATGTTAACATGCAAATTACCATCTCCCGCATGACCATAGCAGACAGATTGAAATCCATAACGGTCACCTATGGACTTTACACCTCTAAGCAAAGTGGGTAGCTCAGCTCTGGGAACAACCGTATCTTCCTCTTTATAGATTGAATGCGCCTTGACGGCCTCACCAACGGCCCTACGCATCTTCCATAATTCGGATTTTTGTTTATCAGTATCGGCAAACATCACATCGGAAGCACCATGGGCATACATAATCTCACTGATCCGTTCACAATCCTTGAATAGGGCGTCCAAATCGTTTCCATCAACAGCCACTATGAGGTGAGCCTTTATATCATCAGGAATCGACATGGATATGTCAACGTATTTCATCACATAATCAATCGCATCTCGCTCCATGAATTCCATGGCCGAGGGTGTGATGCCTGCACGGAAAACCGCGGATACGGCTTCACAAGCCTTTTCTGCGGATGCAAATGGAATCAACATCAATAAATCATGCGAGGGCAAAGGAATGAGTTTAAATACGATTTGGGTAATGATTCCCAACGTACCTTCACTACCCACCATTAGCTGCGTCAGATTGTATCCGGTTGAATTCTTCAAGACATTGGCGCCTGTCCAAATGGCATCACCGGAGGGCAACACGACTCGCAAGTTGAGTACATAGTCTTTGGTGACACCGTATTTGACAGCAGCTGGTCCTCCTGCGCATTCCGCCAAATTCCCTCCCAGGAAACAAGATCCCCGGCTTGCGGGGTCGGGTGGATAAAACAAACCCTTGGCTGCCACAGCGTCCTTAAACACTTGGTTGATGACTCCGGGCTCTACAGTGGCTTGCAAATTCCTTTCGTCTATGGAAATGATGCGGTTGAAACGCGTAGTGGAAAGGACCACCCCTCCGTGCAAGGGAAGTGCCCCACCACTTAAACCCGTACCGGCGCCACGGGGTGTAACAGGAACCCGGTTCAAGTTGCACAATCTCATCACTGCACTAACCTCAGACTCATTACCTGGGCGTACCACCACCTCAGGAAAATAGCGAAGGTCTTCCGTGTAATCTTGAGCATGCTCATCCATCACTTCACCTGTAGTAAAGACAAAATCTCTTCCACAAATCTCAACAAGTTCTTCAACGAAAGCCGGTGTGATTTTATTAAAATGCATGAATTATTGTTTTTTGAGGATTTGAGCTGTGAAGGTGTCAAACCATTCCGTTTTGCCAGCAAATTCAAGCTTGATAAACCTCTCCTGATAGATAGAGGCGCGATCATAAATCGCATTCACCACTTCCGAACCTGTAGCATCCAGCACACCGTATCCCGTGTCTGACTGAATGGCATGAAAGCCTTTGGGCGCAGGAATGATG
>JBMTLM010000014.1:0-14411 GCA_049431185.1 Bacteroidia bacterium
ATACGGCATTGCTTTTCGGAACAGAAAAGTTCGCCAACGACTACGACTGTCCTGTCTATTTCTGCACCCTGCATAAAATCAAACGGGGTTATTACGAGGGCGAGTTCAAACTAGTGACCGACAAACCCAAAGAACTGCCTTACGGCAAGCTGACGGAAATGCACACCGCATTATTGGAAGCCGACATCCGCGAAAAGCCAGAGTACTGGTTGTGGAGCCATAGGAGATGGAAGCATCAGCGCGTGAAAAACGACTAGAAGGTAGGACAAACGCCTCGATACCTTCCTTTGCCACCGCCAATGGCGCCAAATAAAAATCCAGACACATCTTCATAGCTGATACCGATTTCATGAACGCCTCCGCCGGTAGTCAGTTTGGAGATGGTTGCATCGTAAGCGTAATACATGTTTAAGGCACGGCTTCGATTGTAGCGGTACTTATATGCAAAGGTCAGGATGATTGACTCCGTTGTGGCGAGGTCATAAATCTTTTCGTTTTTATAAAAGATGCCGGTAGAAATCTTGTCAAACGTCATGGTGTTGCCAATCCTGAATGTTTGAAAGCCCATGCCGTTTCCGTTGTGTGGTTTTTGATAGGTGAAAAATACAGCCGGCCTATACGTGAACATGGTGCCACCATATCCATTGCTTGATCCGAAATAATGCCGTGTATCCAGATTCACCGCAAACATGGGAGGAAGCTTGTATTTGCTATTGTCCAACAGTGACAAGGTAACCATACCTTTCGATCCGGGAATACCATGATGGACCCCGATGCCCAACTGCCATGATTCCCGCAAGTTTTTTCGCCCTTTGCCCTTCAGCCCTCTGAATGTAACACCAAATGAAGTGTTGGGAGCTTTGCCTCGTTCAATCAATTCGAGATTGGCGGATGTGGGATTGACAATGCCCAGTACCGGATCAATTTGATCAGAAAACACCAGCTTGTTGGGGTCCACACTCCGAATGATATATCCAAGACCAATGCCTGCCAGGAATTGGAATTTCCTGGTGAGTGTAGCCCTGTAGGAAGCCATCAGTGTGAAATCATTGGTCTTCTGAAACCCTTCACCTTCTACGTTGGTGGATCCCCTCAGACCAAGTGCAATACTGTTGTTGGGACCCGCGGGAATCTCCTGCTCGGCACTGAAGCTATACGTGTTGAACCTGCTGATGATGGCTGGCCATTGCATACGGTGATGCATGGTAAAATACATGCCTCCGCTCTCTGCCAAACGAGCCGGGTTCATCATCGTTTTGTCGTTCCAGTAAATACTGTAGACAGGGTCTTGTCCGAATGCTTTATTGATCACGAGGGAAAATAATCCTGCGATCAAAAAAACGGTTTTCATATATCTTATTTTCATGACCTGTTATCTGATTAATGTGATTGTACCGGTTCTTCTTGGAACCCCGTCGTCGCGTTTTTGACCCAGCCATGGGGTTCCATCAAGGAAAACCGCATTGATTTGCCATACGTACACATCTTGAGGCAGCGCAGCTCCGTTGTCGAGCCTTCTGCCATCCCATCCTTCTGCCGGAATACCGTTTTCCAGTTTGGTCGAATACCAAACCAGATTGCCCCATGCATCGAAGATATCCAACCTATATACCATCAAGCCTCGACCCTGTGGCCAAAACAATGATACTCCTTCGTTAAGGTCGGATGGGATGAGTGCGTTTGGAACAAATAAGCCCTGGAAGTAGTCGATGGAAAGTGTTTCAACCGCCGTATCCGTACAACCAAAATTATTGGTGGCCACCAACGTCACATCATAATATCCGTAGTTCTGGTATTGATGCACCGGATCTTGCAAGGTGGAGCCCTCGTCGTCACCAAAATCCCATTCATAACTCGTAGCGCCTACGGATCCATTGGTGAAGATAATGGTGCCATAATGCGTGGGGTCAGGATCTGTGACATAGGTAAACGCAGCCGTGGGCGACTCGAATACGGATATGGGTGTGGTAATGGTGGCGGTATCCGTACAACCTCCTGGACCTTCAACAATCAATTGAACCGTATAAGTGCCAGAGGTGATATAGGTGTGCACCGGATTGGGTCCTGTGGCAGTATATCCGTCACCGAAATTCCAATAATAGTACACACCATTTTGTGATGCGTGATTGAATTGCACCCCTTCGCCCTCGCAGGCATTGGGATCGGCCACCAATGGCACGGCCACCGGAGGATCAAACACCTCAAAAGATTTAACCATGGTGTCCTTACATCCGAAAGAGGTTTCAGAGATCAGCGTGATCGGATATAATCCTGGTTGGTTGAAGGTAACTTGCGGATTCACTTGGCTAGAAGTTCCCAATGCGCCGAAGTTCCACTGGTATCCATTGGCTCCGGTTGATAAATTGGTGAGCGTAATGGTCACTGGATAGGTACAGGACGAATCCTGAGAGAAAACAAAATCAGCCACAGGCAACGGATGAACCACCACTTGCAGCGTAGCCGTGTCGGTACAGTTCGCCGCATTGAATGCCACGTAGGTTACCGTATAAGTGCCTGCAGCGTAGTAAACGTGTGTAGGATTGGATACGGAGGAAGAATTGTTGTCGCCAAAACTCCATTGATGACCGATAGCCCCCGTTGTTTGATTATTGAATGTAACTGTCAAGGGCACACAACCTGATGTAGGATTAACGTTCACCTGAGCCACCGGCAAGTCGATAACGGTGACTGTTTGTTGTATGGTGTCCGGACACGCGTATGCGGCTCCTATACCGATCATGGAAACCGTGTAGGTGCCTGCAGTGGGATACACGAATATCGGATTGGTAACCGTTGAGGTTGCCCCACCATAACCAAAGTTCCATTGGATGGAACTCAGTGCATCCGGTGAGGTGTTGAAAAACGAAACCGTATCGCCGGCACAAACCGGGTTGGGCGTTGAAGTGAACGAAAGTCCTGGCTGCGGATAAACCACCACTTGTTGGTACGTCGTATCATAGCTGCATCCGTTGTTGGCGGCAAGCATCACGGTGAACGTATCAGGCACAGATCCCACCGGAGCGTTATATGTGTGTATTGGAGAAGTTAAATTGGAGACCGTACTATCACCAAAATTCCATGAATAAACTGTTGCTCCCGTAGAGAAATTGGTAAAATTGACTGTTAATGGACCACAACCTTGATAAGGATTGGTATTGAAAAACGCTGTAACAGTATTGGGATAAACCGTTACCGTATCTGTGTATACACTGGAACCGCATTGGTTGGTAGCAATCAGCGTGACGACATAAATTTGAATGGTTGAGTCTGCAGTAAATACCTGAGGCGGCGGATTCAATCCCGAGTAAGTGATGCTATTGCCAAAATTCCATGTGTAAGAGGTAGGCAAACCATAACTCGTATTATTGAAGCTAATGGTTACCGGCGAACAACCTGAATTCACATTCATTCCAAATACAGCCACGGGACTTGGAAACACCTTAACGGAATCCAAATAAGTTACCGTACCACACAAATTGGTGGCGGTGAGCTGCACCAGGTAGGTTGTGTCATTCAATATGCCTGAGGGGAATGTGATTGGAGGTGGTGTGTCGAGGAAAGAACTGCCGGGGGTGCCGCCAATAAAGTTCCATGCGTAGGTGGTGTTATAGCCAACGGTACCGTTCGTGAATTGTACGGTAAGTGGTCCGCATCCCGAATCAGGCGCAGCCGTAAAATAGGGAACAGGTGGACTCACAATCAAAATGCTATTGCTGATGGAATCCACACAACCGGCTGCACTGGTAACTACCAAGGTGGCCGTGTAAGTGCCGGTGTTGGCAAAGACATGCGTAGGTGAAGCAAGCGTGGAAGTGTTGTTGGCGGATGTGGGATCACCAAAGTCCCAAACATAAGAGGCGCCGCCAATGGAAGTGTTCGTGAAACTGATTGGGACATTCACACAACCCACTGGTGGCAAAGTGAACGATGGTGTGGGTAAAGGATGCACGGTAATGGTGCTGTTCACATCCGGTCCAGGACAACCATTGATCGTGGCACTGGCCGTTACCACTACGTTACCAATGGGTCCTGTAGGATTGTTCAGATTCAGCAGCCATGCGGGAATGGTATTAACTGTAGATGTATCACCAACCGGACTCACACCGGTGACACCGTTGGAAACCGTACTCCATTGATAAACGACATTCGATACTGAGGACGTCAGCGAGATGACTTGACTTGAATCCCCAGTACAAACGGATTGGCTGGATGGACTGAATTGTAAAATCGGAACCGGTTCCACATAAACCACACTGGTTAAGGTCAAGCCGGGACACAAGTTCGCCAACGGAGCAATGGAATATACCACCGAATCAATGACGGTGCCGTTATTGGACAAGACTTGATTGATGTTAGGGCCCGTACCATTGGAAGCACCAGTAATATTCGGTCCCGCCACAAAGGTGTAACTAAACGTGGTTCCTGCCACACTCGATGAGGCCACAATGGCAGTGGAGGTATTGGAGCAGATGGTGTCGACCACCGGCGTCACGAACATGTCTGGTATGGGCAATACAACTATTTGATAAAAAAATGTGTCGCTAGTACAGCCAGAGCCATCGTTTAACGTTGCAACAGCCGAATAAACAACAGTGAGTGGCGCTGACGTATTGTTTAACAGAATTTGAGACGGAATTGTGTCGGTACCAGTATTTAATGTGATGCCGACGATACCTGAAGGATAAGAGACGACCCATGAAAACAAAACACTATCCGTGGTGGATGTAAGTACAACCAATGGGGAAGTATCTCCAGAACACAATGAAGCATTGGGGGAACTGAACTGGATAATAGGGGATGGATTTACAGTGACCGTAAAAGTGTCAATAAGACCCGGACAACCCGCTGCCGAAGGGGTAATTACAAAATGAATATTGATCGGGTCAGATGTAGTATTGGTCCATGAGATGGCAGGAATAACGTTCGAGCCGGAAGCTATGGACGATGGAAGTATTCCGCTTGGAACATTGGCTGACCAGTTATAGGTTGTTCCCGCAACTGAACCCGTGATTGTAACCTGTGTGGTGGTGTCGCCACTACAAATCACTTGTGGCGGTATGGAATCAACCGTAGGACCGGGATCCACATATATCGTATAAGTGAACGGCGGACCAGGACAACCATTCACACTCGGAACAATCTGGTATATCACTGGTTGCTGTGTGGTAGACGGATTGCCCAATGTCATCGAAGGTATGGAGTCCGTTCCGCTTGACATCGCCCCCAAAACGCCGTTTGCGTTTACCAGGGTCCACACATACGAAGTCACCAGTGGTGATGAAGCACTTGAACTGAAGTTCACCGTCTGCGTGGGATCTCCCGTGCATTTTGTCTGACTCGAAGCACTCGTTATCGCCGGAACCGGATTCACAAAAATCGTGTCAACACCCGAAGGGCCCGGACAACCCTCTATCGTCGCCGTGGCTGTGATCAATACCAATCCCATCGTGTTGCCACCATTGCCCAATATCCAGGAAGGAATATTCGACGTAGTGTCACTAACTGGCCAGACGGGACCTGTCACAGTCGTGCTCGTCGCAGTCCACGAATACGTAACGCCCGGAACCTGGGACGACAACTGAATCAGCGCAGAGGTATCGCCCGAGCAAATCATTTGTGATGAAGGACCGAACTGGACCGCCGGATCAGGTTGAACCAGCACAGAGTCCACAAAAGGAACACCTGGACAACCAAATGCAATCGGCGTTATCGTGTATACAACATACCCCGGCACCGTGCCGCTATTAACCAGGTTATCCGTAAACGAAGTGGCAGAACTGGGAACGGCGTTTGAGCTGGAACCCGTAATGAAGGTTGCCGGAACCGATGTCCATATGTAGGAAGCCGGGGTCGTGTTTGCATCCAAATTGAATGTGACGCTCGTGCCTGAACATATCACCGAATCCGAATAAGTGATCAAATGGGTGGGGGAAGGTGTTACGGTGACAAGTATGGAGTCCAAAGGGCCGGTACAATCAAATGGCCCAAGTGTATCTATAGCGAAAGCATAGTAAATTATGGTTAAAGGAACCGTGTCGGTATTGAACAACGTTTGAGGAGGTATAAATCCGGAACCCGATGAAGGAACAACCCCACTTATTCCAGCAGGTACTGTACTGTACCAGTTAATTAAAACTCCCGTGGTGGATGAGCTCAACAATACCGTATCCGTTGTTGAACCTGAGCACCACGAGCTATCGTAACTGCCAAACGTAACTTCAGGAGATGGTCTGACCGTCACGGTGAATGTATCGATAAGTCCTGGACAACTGGATGCCGTTGGATTTATAACAAAATGAATATTGATCGGATTCGATGTGGTATTGGTCCATGAGGTTGCAGGAATAACGTTCGAGCCGGAAGCTATGGACGATGGAAGTATTCCGCTTGGAACATTGGCTGACCAGTTATAGGTTGTTCCCGCAACTGAACCCGTGATTGTAACCTGTGTGGTGGTGTCGCCACTACAAATCACTTGTGGCGGTATGGAATCAACCGTAGGACCGGGATCCACATATATCGTATAAGTGAACGGCGGACCAGGACAACCATTCACACTCGGAACAATCTGGTATATCACTGGTTGCTGTGTGGTAGACGGATTGCCCAATGTCATCGAAGGTATGGAGTCCGTTCCGCTTGACATCGCCCCCAAAACGCCGTTTGCGTTTACCAGGGTCCACACATACGAAGTCACCAGTGGTGATGAAGCACTTGAACTGAAGTTCACCGTCTGCGTGGGATCTCCCGTGCATTTTGTCTGACTCGAAGCACTCGTTATCGCCGGAACCGGATTCACAAAAATCGTGTCAACACCCGAAGGGCCCGGACAACCCTCTATCGTCGCCGTGGCTGTGATCAATACCAATCCCATCGTGTTGCCACCATTGCCCAATATCCAGGAAGGAATATTCGACGTAGTGTCACTAACTGGCCAGACGGGACCTGTCACAGTCGTGCTCGTCGCAGTCCACGAATACGTAACGCCCGGAACCTGGGACGACAACTGAATCAGCGCAGAGGTATCGCCCGAGCAAATCATTTGTGATGAAGGACCGAACTGGACCGCCGGATCAGGTTGAACCAGCACAGAGTCCACAAAAGGAACACCTGGACAACCAAATGCAATCGGCGTTATCGTGTATACAACATACCCCGGCACCGTGCCGCTATTAACCAGGTTATCCGTAAACGAAGTGGCAGAACTGGGAACGGCGTTTGAGCTGGAACCCGTAATGAAGGTTGCCGGAACCGATGTCCATATGTAGGAAGCCGGGGTCGTGTTTGCATCCAAATTGAATGTGACGCTCGTGCCTGAACATATCACCGAATCCGAATAAGTGATCAAATGGGTGGGGGAAGGATTTACAACTATTGAATAGCTAAATGTATCCCCGGGGCAAACAACCGACCCTGATGTGGAGGCTACCACATGATAAAAAACAGTCAGTGGTACTGTATCATTATTGATAAAAGTTTCAGATGGTATAGGGGATGATGTCCCCGATGTTGAAACATAACCTGAAATGCCAGATGGCGCCGAAAGTGTCCAACTCAATGATGTGTTTGTAGGGTTAGGGATAATGGCTGTTGTATCGGTAGTCTCTCCTGAGCAAATGGTATCATTAGGTCCACCAAAGCTGATTTGAGGCGAAGGTAAAACCGTGATTGTATAGGTGATGGCTCCACCCGAGCATCCATTGGCCGATGGGAATACACTATATACGACCGGTATGGGAGAACTAGTATTATTGAACAAGGTATCCCGGGGAATGGTAACACTGCCTATACCACTTCCAGATGTTGAGCCTAAACCTGAAATCCCATTGGGTGTTACACTCCAACTAATAGTGTCTGTAGCAATCGCAGATGAAATGGTGGCTGGATTGAGTATTCCGCCAGAGCAGATGGTATTACTATTTGGAATTCCTGATATCGATGGAAGTGCATTTACCAATATCGATGTTGTAATGGAATCGATGCATCCGAATGCGGTGGTTCCGACAATTGAATATGAATAAGTGCCGGCAGTGGAAATCGTAGTTGTGTAATTGTTATTCTGACTAACCAGCTGATAATTTGGCAAGGAGTACCAATTGTAGGTAGACGCACCATTTACTTGTAAATTGGCGATTTGCCCCTGACAAATTGTATCGCCAGATGCCGAAAGATTAGGAAGTGGATTTACAGTAATTGTTCCCACGATCGTATCACCAGCACAACCATTGATGGCTGCAGCTGCTGACACATTGATAATAGCGGGTAACTGCGAGGAGTTGGCGAGTATCCATGCGGGAACGGAAGATGATGTGTTTGTGCTAGGGTTTAATCCGCCAACATTTCCAGATGCTACGGTTGCACTCCACCAATATGTAACACCTGGTGCAGGTAATTGAGTACTGAGGGAGATTGGTTGTGTGGTATCTCCAGAGCATATGGCTTGGTTGAGTATTGAAAAACTCAAGTTAGGTTCAGGCTGAACCGTAATGTTTTTGACAATAGGAATTCCTTGGCAACCATTTGCGGAAGGTGTAAAAGTATAGGAAGCGGTTGCAACAGACGTCCCCGTGTTCACAAGGGTGTTACTGAACGAATTATTGGCAGCAAGGCCGTTCGCAGTATTTGAAGTCATTCCCGTGATCTGACCAACGGGATTAGAAGCGGATGTCCAAGTATAGGTTGTACCGGCAGTGTATTGACCTAGATTGAATGTAACCTGCTGTCCTGAACATAAAGTAGAATCCAAAACTGTAACCGAGTCCTCAGGAATGGGGTTGACGGTGATATTATAAACAAAAGTATCTCCTGGGCAAATGGAGGAGCCTCCCGTCAAAGTTGCAATAACCAAAAATGGAATTTGAATTGGAGCCTGAGTGCTGTTGGTCAGCGTCATTGCCGGAATTGTAGTGGTACCACTAGTTTGAGTAATTCCAACAATACCAGGTGGCGATGTAACCGACCAACTAATGGAAGCATTGGTTGGTAGCGAGGTAAAAATGGTTTGGGTTGTGTTATCACCCGAGCAAATTGACTGAGGACCGGGCAAAGTCACCGTAGGAGAGGGATTCACGGTCAAATTGAAAGTAGTTGGAGGACCCGGACATCCATTTGCAATGGGAGTAACCGTATAAACTACATTGAGCGGTCCAGTAGTAGGGTTATTCCAGGCAGGAGTTGTCCTTATTAAACCTACTCCTGAGACGTTGCCATTTGGAGTAATACCTGAAGC
Organism: Bacteroidia bacterium; assembly: GCA_049431185.1. Classification (GTDB taxonomy): domain Bacteria; phylum Bacteroidota; class Bacteroidia; order AKYH767-A; family OLB10; genus JALRAP01. The sequence continues at coordinate 9,230 of JBMTLM010000014.1, forward strand.
CGGTACTCCTGTCCAACTGTATATGGTCCCATTAACCGAAGATCCTCCAGGAGAAATAGGTGTAATCGTATCGCCAGCACAAATGGTGGAAGAAGCTATCGGGTTTACAGTAGGTCTAGGCCGAACTAAAACAATGGCCGTATCCACGTTACTACAACCGTTCGATCCCGTTCCTGTAACGGTATAAGTGAAAATTCCAGTTGCTGTTGGTATTAATGAAATACTAGAGGTGTTTGCCAGATTGCTCCATAAGTAAGAGTTGGCTCCGCTGGCCGTCAGTGTTGCTGTATCACCAATGCAAATGGTATCGGAAGTTGCAATTACATTGGGCAGCGGGTTCACTGTAACGACTGCCGTGTCGGTGCTTACGCAACCAAGAGAGCTGGTTACAGTAACCGTATAGGTTGTGGTTGTGGTGGGATTAACCGTTATACCCGTCGAGGTAGCCCCAGTACTCCAGTTATAGGATACACCCCCTGAGGCCGTTAACGTTGTAGATTGACCTATACAAATGGTTGCTCCATTTGCCAAGGCCGGCGGCAAAGGATTTACAGTTACTGCGACCGTGTCGGTACCGGTACAACCATATTGGTTGGTGACCGTTGCCGTATACACACTAGAGGGAGGGGATACAACCGTAGGTGTAACAGAAACTGGACTGCCTGAGGATCCCGAAGACCAACCAATATTTGTATAGCTTGACGATTGGTTGACAGAAAGGCTGGTCGATTGTCCTAAGCAAACATTATACGGGTTTGCGACTGCTACTGGAGCTGGAATTGGATACAAAGTAAAATTTGAAGTATCGCTACCCACACCACAAGCGTTAGTCGCAGATGCGGTGACGGTATATGAAATGGGATTGGCAGTATTATTAGTGTATGTGATCGAGGGTGGATTTTGAACGTTCGAACTCGTATAAGATCCGCCTGGGGTACTCCATGAATAACTTGTAATAGGACTGTTGCAGCCATTGAATGTAGCCGATGGGGTGAATGCGGTTGTACCACATGCAGAATTTATAGGCGTTGTATTTACAATCGGAGGGCTGCCGACCGCTACTATGGCTCCCGCTGTGTCCTGTCCGCATATGTTGGATGCCGTTAAAATGATTTGATAATTACCGGCATCTTGAAATGTAAATTGTGGGTTAGTGGAGCTTGCGTTGGTGCCCCCTGCATACTGCCATGCACCATTGTTAACGGAACATGGCACAGGTGTGTGCACAATTGACCACGAATAATTAGAGGTGGTACAACCAGGATTTGATGTGGAATTGTTGGTCGTGCTAACGTTAAGAGGCTTACACCCCGTCAATGGACTTGCCGAGAAATTAGCAACAGGCGGCTCCGTAACGCATAACTGTTGTGTCATGGTATCAGCACCACATGAACCTCTGATGATAAATTTGATTGTGTAAACGCCAACTGTGTTGAATGTAACCCCCAAAATATCAGAGCCCGGATTGGATCCATTTGCATTCCCCGCCTGTCCAGCAGTGATGGTCCAACCTCCTGCCGGAGTAATAATCCAGTTTTGCCGATCCGTGGAATCGCAGTTGTATTGAGGAGAAGTGATGCTGATAGGTTGAACAGAAGTGTTCGTAAAAGTTACCTGGGTATTTACACAAGCAGGCGAGGGATTGATGGTGAAGTTGGCATTACCAGGCTCAGAAACATAAATTGGGACTACACCAGCAGAAGATGAACCACATGGATTTGAGGCGGTAATTGATGCTGAAAAAGAGTTGTTGTACGTATTTGTACCATTTGAACTTGTTACGCCGCATGAGTTAATGGTAAAAGTATGTGTAATAGACGCTGGAGGCGGGTGAGGGAAAGAAACCGGACTGGATCCGTCATTAAATTGAACCACATACATGGTGCCGGGTGGATTGGCCGATGCCCCGGTGATTGGGAAAGTCAATGACAATGGAAGACAGCCATTGGTGTTGCCAGGGTTACCTAATCCGACGGCAGGATTCGAACCATTAAAAACAGATTGATACAAGGTGTCATTAGGACAAGAATTATTGGAATAAACTATATACCTGATGGTGAAAAATCCTTGAGTGGTATAGGTGTGAGCTATGTTGACAGGCGGATTAGTAGACTGGTATGGAGCTGATCCATCTCCCCAGTCAAGGTAATAACTGGATATAGGTCCTGATGATGTGCCATCAACAGTAAGTGTATAATTATTATTACCTCCACTGGCACAGTTAATAAAGGAATTGACTAACGCACCCACATCCAGAAGTGCCGCCACAGGCGGTATATGCACGGTTACCGTGATGGTATCTGTAACGGTTGTGTTGTTACCACAACTTTTTGTAACAACATAAGTGGTGGTGAAATTTGGTGAAGCATAGACGGAATCTCCAGTAGTAGAACTTAAGCTGTTTATGTTTCCACCACCAAAAACTGTCCAAGTTATGTTGTTGTTATTATTTGCCTGAGCTACCAACAGCACAGAGTCTCCTTGACAAATAGTTGCGCTTGATGGGATGATCGTCACACTACACTGCCCCATCACCTGCTCCGACGAAATACAGAACATCGCGCAGAGCATCACCCAACAAGCCAAAAGCTTCCTTGAGCTTCCTTTCTTGAAAACCATCTTTTTAACCTTTTAAATGTCTTTATACCTCAATTCCAGTAATTTGATTCACTATTAGTGAAATAATTGCCACCACACCCTTTGGGGCGGGGCAACATATTTCAATCACTGGCGCTTCTCAATGAAGTCCCTAAAATCGGGCAAGCAAAGGCCTTGGGGAGTGGCCCCGGCGAATTGTTAGATGTGCCAACAATCCCGCCATTCATCTTTTCAAGAGCAAATGTACTTTGTAAAATGATGAAAAGCAAGGCTTTGCAAAGAAATAAACAGGTGTTTAAAAAGTTTGGCCAAAACAATTGTGTTGTTTTGTAGTTTTATTTCTATAAATCTAATTATAATCGCTTGTATTTCAGCAAGGAGGCGATATGCCCTATTTGCCGTGCAGATAGCCGTGCATCGTCCGCTCCAACTCACTCCGCAGCTCCGTTCCTCCCCGAACCTCCACCTCCGGCAGTAACCCCAACACAAAACGAACCACAGGACGCAAATCATACACCAGCACCTGGAGTCGGTACTTGCCAGCCCCCTTGCCTGATTTGATAAACGGATGGGTCATCGGATACTCCTCCTTCAATAACACACATGCTCGGAGACTCAACCCCAAGTCCACCTCAAAGCGCTTACCATTATCACTGAAACCAAACACATCGGGCTGTGAGTACTTGTGCAGCTTTTCAAAACGGAACTTTTTAGGGGTAATCTTCACCTCCGTGATTCGCTCGATATTGAAAAACTTGTTCTGTCCGGATACGGGCTCATAACACAAAACACGCTGCATGTTGGGCGTCAACTTCACCGGCTCTACCAAACGATCCGCAATCGCATTGGAATTCGCCGATTGGTATTTCTTCAACACCACTTGCTTGCGTTCTTGGATGGCACGTCCCAAATCCTGCACAATCTTTCCCAAATGAGCGCGCGAAAGGATATCAGTATGCGCCTTCATGTCGGAATGCACATATAATTTCTCCATCACGGCATCACGCAATCGATTGTTCTTTCCAGATGTCAATACCAGTTCCTGCAGGAACCGCATCTCATCGGTCGTGAACGTGGGCGCACTGGCCATACCCGATTCACCTTCCAGATAAAACAAGCCTCGGCGGTCTTTTCGCACCGATAAGCCCAGTTCCTTCAGTAAATCCAAGTAACGATACACCGTTCGCTCCGTACTGCCCAAGGTGGTAGATAAGCTAGGTAACGAGCGCGGAGGTCCCGTCCTTAACAAACCGATTAATTGAAACACCCGCAAAATCTTGTTGTGGTTGCTCATACAAAAAGCCCAAATTTTTCCCAAAGAACCAATATTTATCCGAAATAAAAAAGCCGTTGCCTAAAAGGCACCTCCGCTTCGATCGACTTACAATCAACATCTTGACCTATAACCGAACCCTCGACAAGCTTGTCAAAATCAAATGGATGGCTGGCGGGACGGAAATTTGCATCATCAAAACTGACACCTAAAAATCCCCCGGCCATGGCGACAAGCTTGCCAAAATCAAATGGATGGGCCGTCCACTAGAAATTTGCATCATCAAATCAAAAAACAACCAACATGAACAACAAAACCTATTACCACCTCATCCTTGACCAATCAGGGTCTATGTCAAGCTGTGTGAATGAAACCATCAGCGGATTCAACGAACAATTGCAGATGATACGCGATATGCAACGCGTTCATACCAACCAACAGATCCTGGTATCACTCACCACGTTCAACCACTTCGTGCACCATCCGGTTAACTGCTCCAATCCCGACCAAGTACAACCCCTGAGCAAACAAACCTATGTACCTAATGGTACCACGGCATTATATGATGCCATCGGCGAATCCGTAATGTCGCTCAAGGCCCAGGCAGGCCATGAGTTTGAGAAAGATCAAGCCTCCGCCGTAATCATCATCCTGACCGATGGATATGAAAACGCCTCCCGCTTGTTCTCCATCAAAAACGTTCGCAACCTGATTCGTGAGTTGGAAGACACCGGCAAATGGACCTTCAGCTTCCTGGGCGCCGATATGGCCGCCATCGACCACGCCGAAAACCTCAACATCCGCCGTGAAAATGCCGCCAGTTACTCCAAAGTGGATTCCGACAAAGCATTCAATGCGATGAGCAATAGCATCGATATGTATATGAGTGAGAAAAGCGCCGGAAAAATCAGCAAGGACTTTCTCAAAAAGAAGGACCGCAACTCGGAGGATTTCTTTTGAACCTCTGTTGAATTTCTTTTCATCAACCTCCGTGCAGGCAAGTTCCTGCACGGATTTTTTATTAGCTTTAAAAAAATTATTTATCATGATAAATGTTCACCTGATTAGGTCCGCATCAATTGCTGATGAGTTTTATGATGAAGTGGTTTGTTTACTGAATCAGTTCCCCGGCCCGATGAAATTCCATACAGACGATCAACACATCCGCTTTTTAGATAGTGAAGTACAAGTGCGCTTTATTTCGGAAGATGACTTCTATGACAAATCCATTTATGCCCTACAACAAGCGAGTATGATGGAATGCCAGATTGATTTCATGGAAAAGCGTATATATGAGCCGAAAGACTTGGA
>JBMTLM010000015.1:0-14234 GCA_049431185.1 Bacteroidia bacterium
CTGAAATTCCTATCCATGGCGGAAAAGTCCATTAACCGTTTGGATCAAACCGTACAAGAAATTCTAGATTACTCACGCAACGCCCGATTGGAGTTGAAGTTATCGGAATTCAGCTTGGTGCAAACCATTGAAGGCATTTTTGCAGACTTGCATTTTGCGAGTGATGTTCCCGTGGAATGTTCGCTGGAAATCAGCGGGTCTCCCCTGATTACCAATGATAAGTACCGTCTTGAAACCCTGCTGAAAAACATCATTGGCAATGCCGTAAAATACCACAACCCCCAAGCTGAACATCCGTGGGTGAAAGTGTCTGTGGCCCATTCAAAAACTCATGTCGTTATCAAGGTAGCCGATAACGGCATGGGCATTTCGGAAAAAAACCTGTCCAGGGTTTTCGAAATGTTTTACCGCGCCAGCAGCTCCGTCGCAGGTACGGGCCTAGGTTTATATATTTGTAAAGAAATCATTAGCCGATTGGGTGGAACCATTGAAGTTGAATCGGCCATCGGGAAAGGCTCTACCTTCACCATCACCTTCCCCACAACGCATAACCCATGAAAAAAGTACTGATTATCGACGACGACGATATTTTTGAATTCCTGACAAAAGAATTCATCACGGAACATTACCCCCAGTTTGAGGTCAATTCGTTTCTTTCGAGCGTAGCGGGACTTGAGTTTCTCAAAACCGCTTTGAAGAATGAGGCGGAAAGGCCTGATGTGCTTTTATTGGACATCCGTATGCCCGAAATGGATGGATTTGAATTGCTACATGAGTTAGAAGCAGATTTCAAACCGGCGGATATTTTACCCATGAAAATATTTTTGCTAACCTCTTCTTTGGACTCTAATGACTATCGAAGATCCATAGAAATGCCCATGGTGTCTGGCTTCATTGGCAAGCCGTTGGATGTTGAACAGCTCAAAAGAATTTTTGAATAGGATTGAATGGTCTTATCACTTTAAACAGACATGAATCACCGGATGTTGTTCCGTGCCGTTACAATAATTGTCCTGTTGTTTTTTCAAGCACCCCAGCTTCAGGCGCAAACAACTTATAAAAACTTTGAAATAAAAGTCCTCTCGGAAGGTGTTTTTGCCGCGATACACACCCACGGAGGACACGCTATCGGCAACGCCGGCATTGTTGATTTAGGAGCGTCGGTACTCGTCTTCGATTGTTTTTTAACTCCCGATGCAGCTGCCGAACTGCAAGCGGCTGCAATAGCCTTGACCGGCAAAGAGGTCCGATATGTGGTGAACAGCCACTACCACAACGACCATATGCGGGGCAATCAAGTCTTCGTGGGTTCAGATATCATTGCGTCTTCCAAAACAAATGAACTGATGAAAACATTGGCTCCCCAAGAGTTGCAAAACGATTTGGTAGAGGCCCCCAATCGCTTGAGTGATTTGAAAAAAAAGGAAGTGGCTTCATTGGGAAAACACGAACAGCATGAACACGCGGGTATGTTGGCTTACTACGAAGGCATCGTCAATAGCGCAGACAAGATTCGACTGACTTATCCCAGCATCACCTTTCAATCCAAACTGCAACTAAGGGGGTCTAAAAGGACCATAGAGCTCATCGATATGGGTGAAGGACACACTCCCAGCGACGTGGTGATGTGGTTGCCTGAGGAAAAAATATTGTTTGCCGGCGATTTGGTGTTCATTCAACATCAACCATGGATGTCGGACGGCAACCCCTTGAATTGGCTTCAAATTTTGAAGCGACTGGCAGACTTGCAACCCGAAACGATTGTTCCGGGACACGGTCCCGTGGGTGATGTGAGCTCATTGGCCCCATTGGAAAGCTATATCCGAACCGTGATCGCAGCGGCTGAGCGATTATCCGCTGAGCCAAATGCATCCGAAGCCATTCAAAAACTAAAATGCCCTCCACCGTATGACTCTTGGATGCTCTCCGGATTTTACCTGCCCAACGTATCCATCTTATCAAACAAATTCAAAAAATAAACGGGAAAGCATCTTCATTTGATCAGAACCCTCAAACAATATACCATGAAACCCCATAGCTACATATCTGTCTTTTTATTGTCAGCGATTCTTTTCGGTTGCGAATCAAAAAAAGAAACTACAAACGACCATGCTGCGGCCGAATTGGCTCTACGCAAAAAAGAATTGGAACTTAAGGAACGGGAAATATCCCTCAAGGAAAAGGAATTGGCAAAAGAAAATGCTAGCCGGCAATCAACCCCCATTAAAAAAAACACCTCAGGAATTATAAGCCCAGGATTTTACATTCTAAACGTGGCAGCGGTTAAAAGTGAAGCGGATGCACGCAGGCAGGCAAACGAGCTCGTTGCTCAAGGATATGAAGCCGACTACCTATGGATTCCCGATTACGCATCTTTGAGCGGCGCCCAGTACTTCTCCGTGTACATTGGACCGTTTTCCACTCAATACGAATGTGAAGTGGCTACAGAGAATTATAAAGTTTCCAATCCAAGTGCATATGGCCTTTTAGTATCGCAAGAAAACAAAAGGGTACAAATAAACGGCGTCGGAAAAGTAAGGGTTACCGATCCCTATTTTCCAAAACAATCCTATGATGGTGGTAATTAAAACATGGATTTCATATCGGATTCATTGTGCTGACATAAGCCCCAACCGAAAAACCGACCACAAACACATTGCTCTTTAACTCCCTGGCATATTTCCTTTTCCTTCCAGCGGTTTTTCTGCTGTATTGGTTCGTTTGCGGTAGGTCGTTGCGGATACAGAATGTGTTGATCTTGGTAGCCAGCTATTTCTTTTATGGATGGTGGAGTTGGGCATTCATGGGCTTGCTGATGCTAAGCACCCTGATGGATTATGGGTACGCTTTCGGGGTGGCATCAGAAAACCGCCGACTTGCCAAGGTTTTTCTTTGGCTGAGTATCATCAACAATCTCGGAATCCTAGGTGCATTCAAATACTATGACTTCTTCGCTACTGAATTTGCCGCAGGACTGGCCCTGTTGGGCTTCGAGGCAAATCCCGTGCTGTTAAAGGTAATGCTACCGGTCGGTATCTCCTTTTATACGTTTCATGGCATGTCTTATGTGTTCGACATTTATCGTGGCCGCCTCAAGCCGGTGGTCAATTTCGTAGACTATGCCGTATTCGTCAGTTTCTTTCCATTGTTAGTAGCCGGACCGATTGAACGTGCCACGCACTTACTGCCGCAGATTCAACTGCCACGACTTTTCAATCGTCAACAAGCCGTGGCCGGATCAAGGTTAATCCTGTGGGGATTGTTCAAGAAAGTGGTGATTGCCGACTCGCTGGCGCCGTTGGTAGACCAAACATTCGCGAATCCCACCGGCATGGATACCATTTCACTCTTGGCCGGAGCCCTCGCGTTTTCCATACAGATCTACGGCGATTTCAGCGGTTACTCCGACATCGCGCTGGGTACGGCTAAACTTTTCGGGTTCGAGCTCCTCAGCAACTTCCGTTTCCCCTACTTCTCGCGTGATATCGCAGAGTTCTGGAGACGTTGGCACATCTCCCTCTCGTCGTGGTTCCGCGACTATTTGTACATTCCGCTGGGTGGCTCACAATCCGGAAGGGCCAAGGCTGTACGTAACACTTTTGTGGTGTTCCTGGTCAGCGGATTTTGGCATGGCGCCAACTGGACCTTCCTGGTATGGGGACTATTGCACGCCTGTGCATTCCTGCCACTGCTATTGACCCATCGCAACCGACGGTATGTTTCAGACGTTGTGGCGGCTGAAAGAATATTACCTGACGCACGCGAATTGTTCCACATGCTTTCCACGTTTTTGTTCGTAACGTTGGCCTGGATTTTTTTCAGGGCGGAAAGCCTCGGAGATGCGTTGCAATATTTACAGTCGTTGGCGACCAATGGTACAAACGGACAACGAATGGATGAATGGTGGAAGATCCCCATGTTGTCAGCTGTGTTAATCTTTTCCGACTGGTATTTGAGAAAAGATGAACGCATGTTAAAAACACCCGCAACCCATTGGTTGAGATATGCGCTATACATCATCGCCGCAGTGGCTATCATATACCAAATGCTGATGGCCGACCAATCCACTTTCATATATTTTCAATTCTAGGCATGAAGGCTTTCCTGATCAAAACATGGGTGTTTACAATGGTTGCGTTAGCGGCCTTTACCCTAAGCTTGGAAGTGTGGTCGCCGTTTGAAAAAAAGGAGTCCGCAGCATATGTCAGCACCAACATCACCTACCATAACACCTTGGTGGAGCAATTACCTGAATACATACAAGTCCGTTACAACAATCTGGGTTTTATTGGCGAGGATTTCCGTGATTCCATTACGCGCCCTCGGGTGTTTTTTGTAGGCTGGAGCAATACGCAGTCGCTGTACGTAAGGGAAGGGAAAAAGTGGACGGACTTTGCGCTGGCCGATGCCAAGGTCTGGCATAACAACGCTGCTGCCGACGGCACACTGATTCCCAGTTGGTGTAAAATCATTGGCGGTCTGCAGGATCAAAAACCTGACTACGTGGTGGCCCTGATTGACCCGTTTGTGGGCTTGAAAGAAAAACCGAAAAAAAGATCCGATGGAATTACGGGAATCATAAGTCGCCTGAGGATTGTTGATCAAATCCTGTTGCCATATCTACATTCGCTTAGGGAAATAAAAATCGGTCACAAAACCGTGGATTGGGCAGCGTTACCCGCCGAAGGCGGACAGCATGAATTCATTAGACTCTCAACGCAGGACTCTCTTTCAGTAGTGGCGCAGCTCGACTCCCTTCGAAATGCGATCCAGACGGTTGGAGCCATGCCTGTTTTCATCTCTGCTCCAACTCCATATGGAAACTACACCGACGGAGCCGTCAACATGGGAGAGAAAGAAAAAAGTGTTGCGACAGATCTCCAATATCTGGAGTTTAATGCCATATTGAAATCCTATTGCCAAATGAACGACTGCTGTTTTGTGAACGGATATGCGCTGCAGAAAAAAACGGTCTACTTTTACGATTACTCCCATTTTACCTACGAAGGCTCTGAAGCTTTTGGTTTGTTGGTACGGGGAGGTTTGAAAAACTGTTTCTCCACTAAATGACTTAGTAATTATCATTGTTTTAAAAATACAAACCCCATAATCCATCGAAAATGAAATCCACCTTGACCGCCCTTTTGATGTTCTTGTCCACGTTTACGATGGCACAGTGGACCACTAACACCCAGCTCAATACAGAAGTAAAAGATTCGCTTGGATTGGAAGAAACCACCCCTTTAACAGCCACTACGGATGATGGATTCACCTGGGTCAGCTATTTTGCAGGATATAACGGGAATTACCAAATGCGCTTGCAGCTGCTCGACACGGCAGGGACACGCCTGTTTGGCAGCAACGGCCTGCTCGTTAGCAACCAACCACAGTCATCTGCTCTGTTTCGTTACGACTTGAAATCGGATGCGGCAGGAAACGCTATTGTAGCGTTTCAAGACATCCGCACGGCTGGTACATTACAAGTGGTAGCCTACAAGATCGATCGCCAAGGCAATTTTGTTTGGGGTAACAACGGCATCCAGCTGATCGACCCGATATCGAACGAAGGCATTGCACCTACCATCGGTTTCACCCATGCAGGTAATGTCATCATCGGATGGAATGCCACCGGCAACAACCCCAAGTGGGTTGCATTGACCAAGCTAGACCCTAGTGGCAATGCGCTTTGGCCGAACCCCGTGCGGGTGATTGATTCCGTATCAACCAAAAAATATTCGCGCCCAACAATGGTGCCTTGTGGCAATGACGGATTCATCCTGCAATATGTGGAGGAATCGGGATTCGGACTCGGTGTTTCAAATATCTATGCGAAGCGATATAACTCCAACGGCAGTACCGTTTGGAATGCCCCTGTACATGTTTCCACGAAAACCACCTCCTTTTTCTTTTTTGTAAAAGCGGTGAGCGATGGACAAGACGGTTATTTCACCGCCTTCAATACCTCTGATGCTTTAGTCCCTTCCCTCAACGATGTATACGTTCAACATGTGGATTCCTCTGGCAACCTTTGGAATGCCACTGGCAATAGCGCCAGCAACGCCACGGGTATCAACCGGTTTTGTGCCAATGCGAAAATGGATGTACTTGGCTCCAAGTTTTGGGTGCTGTTGAAGGCAACCGATGGCAATCAATCGCAATCCGGAGCCATCGTGCAGGCATTCGACTTGTTAGGAAACACACAACTAACGTCTCAGGGTTCTGCTTTGGTTCCCATCTCAGCATCTTATGATGACCCGTTGGATCTCACCATCACCAATGATGGATTAATCGTATTCTATTTTTCCGGAAACAACCCAAGCCAAACCATCAAAGCCACCAAAAGCAATTTATCAGGGGCACAACAATGGCAGGCTGACATCTGCACTGCTGTTTCAGGTAAGGATGATTTAGCAAGTGGCGCTTTCCATCAAGGGCAAGCCGTTGCCGTATGGACCGACAATCGGTTTGATACGGGTGTTTATGCACAAAAGATCAACAATGACGGAACTTTCGGCAGCACCTCCTCCAGCCCTGAATTATCGGAGATTTCCTTGAGCCTTTACCCCAACCCCGCAACCGACTTTCTGTTATTGAACCTGGGGCATGAAGCAACATTTGAATGGTCAATTCACGACATGGCAGGCAAAACCGTTTTGAAGGGCCGCTCCTTTGCGGCAGAACGCATTTCCACCTCCTCGCTTCCGATCGGGCTCTATGTATTGGAATGGCATTGCAAGCGGTCAAATGGCGTTGCAAAAATCCAAATAGCCCGGTAAGAACCCCTGAACCCTAGGTACTTGAAGCCCTGAAGAGGAATCGGGTAAGCCGGTGCGTTTTATTTTGGTATTTTTACTCTTCAATGAAGTGCCGCATACGGCGATGCCGTTTGCGTTCGCCTTCCAAAAAAGATGTCTTCACCTAACATCCATATGAGTCTTGATATCACCGACCTGGGTGTTGTAAATACGCTTTTTCCGTTTCATTTTTTCCTCGACCGTGATTTGAATATCGTTTCTCGCGGCAAAAGCCTGAACAAGGTTCTTCCTGAAGGAAAAGGTTTTAATGATTGTTTTCAGGTGGTTCGTCCAGGATTGGGTATGGAGTTGCATTTTGACTCGATGTCTTCCTATGCCTCCCAGATTTTCATTCTACGACTAACGGCCGGCAAGGTGGGTCTCCTGTTGAAAGGACAATTCCTGGTGTGCCCCAATAAGACGTTCCTATTGTTTTGCGGATCGCCGTGGATTGTAAGCGAAACAACCTTTCGTGATAGTGGACTGATGGTTTCCGACTTTGCCATTCACGATTCCCTGATTGACCTGCTGCATCATTTCAAGGCCCAACAAATGGCCATGGATGATGTGAAAAAACTCAATGCGCAACTACAGGAAAAAAACACATTACTGGAGCAGTTCAACCGCGAATTCAACATCGGGACCAGTGATGGAGACAGTATCTACAACAAATCAAGTTACGAAGCTTTTTTACAACAATACCGCGATTTGCAATTAAAGGTTACCCAATTTGCATCGGTGGAACTGGAGTTGAACAACATTCGGATTCGATTGGATGACGAGTTGGAAATGTATAAGCGCATGCAACGTTTCAGTTCAACGGCGCTGAAGGTTGATACCAAACGTGCGTTCGTGGAAGCGTTAGCGGAATCAGTGGTCGATGTGTTTGAAACCGAAGGCGCACTAGTGCTTTTGGAGCAATTTGGCCATTACCCGTTTACCATACTCAAATGCGAGGGGCTTACGTTTGCCGGTGTTCCTGAAGAAAACTTGCAACAATGCGTTCGAAATGTCTCTAACCAACTTCAATCAGGGTCGAGTCACCTGATTTCGTCGAACAGCCTACAAAACCATCCGGCGTTTGCAAAAGTCCAAGAAGCCCTGTGGTTTTCTTTCCACGACGAGGGCGTAGGGATGCGATTGCACATTGCCGGATTGATTTCCGTAGATAAAGGCCAATCATATCACCCCTTGTTGGAGCGGCATTGCACCATCTTCTCCGTTTTTGCACAAAAATCCGTTTCGCTGCTTGCGAATTTACATCGCGAAGTCATGATTCGCCGACAACTGGAATCGGAACAAGTGGCCGTAGAGGAAATGAAAAAACTAAACCATCAGTTGATGGAGTACAACCAGGAGTTGGAGAAGCTGAACCGCGACTTAGACCAGTTTGTGTATAGCGCCTCCCACGACTTAAGGGCCCCTGCCTTGGCGATTGCCGGCATCGTAGATGAGATGTTGGACCCTGCCACCGAAGAGGAAACCATCCGACAGGACATTGTACGTATTCAAAAAGTGATTGGACGCCTGGATGACACCATTACCGATATCGTGAGCTATTCCAAAAACTCCAGATTGCCGGTGGTGCCGGAAAAGGTTGATTTGGAAGGATTGATCCATGAGCTTTTTGACTCTTTGCGCTATTTGAAAAAATTCGACATCGAATTTGTTGTTGATTTGAATATTTCCTGCGACCTTTGGACCGATAAGTCTCGCATACAGTCTTTGCTTAAAAACTTGGTGTCCAACGCAATCAAGTTCAGCGTGGAGCGGTCCGAAGGGTCCTGGATACACATCACAGGAAAGGTGGAGGCGGATGTTTGCAAGTTGGAGATAGAAGACAATGGAGAAGGCATACCACAGGAATACCAAGCTCGTGTTTTCGACATGTTCTACCGCGCATCATCCACCTCTCATGGCACCGGGCTAGGGCTGTACATCTGCAAAGAGATTGTGAAAAAGCTGGGCGGGACCATTCATTTACAGTCAACATTCGGTAAGGGAACCTCTCTTACTTTGTCATTTCCAAACCAACCATCCAATGGATAAGAAAATCGAGTTTCTCGTAGTAGATGATGATGAAATATTCACCTACCTGATTAAAAGCGTGCTTGAAAAGTCTGGCATTGCCGGTGATGTACACATCTTTTCCTCCACACCAGAAACCCTGTCGTGGATACATGGCCGCGTAGACCGCAAAGAAGCGCTTCCTGGTTTGATGATTCTCGATATCCGAATGCCCGTCATGAGCGGTATCGAACTGCTGGAAAAAATATCAAAGCTCCCCGCAGAAAGCCTCAAGGGCGTTCGGGTCTGTATGCTCACCTCTTCCCTGACCGAATCCGATAAAAAAGCCTCGATGGCCTATCCGTTTGTGTTCGACTATTTGTCAAAGCCCTTTTCCAGGGAAAAACTGAGCCAACTCGTAGAAAAATATCACGAGTTGGAAAAGGCCTAAAGCAAAATTTACTTTTTCGACTTCAAGGACTCCTTTGCGGCAGCCACTGTTTTGGGGGCGTTGCCTATGAATATTTCATCGCCATTGATGATGACCGGACGTTTTAAAAACGTGTACTCCGCCAACAGGTGTTTGCGGTAGTCTTTTTCCGTCAACTTGAGCTCGTGCAACCCCATCTTGCGGAACTTCAATGCCACCCTGCTGAACAATGCTTCATAGGTTCCGGCCAAGGCTTTCATTTCCTCCAGCTGCTCTGCGGTAATGGGTTCCTTTTTGATGTCCTGCAATTCAAAAGCCTTGCCGGGTTTCACCTCCGCTAATATGCGTTGGTTGGTACTACAAGTGCTCAAATGGTAAATCTTTTTCATTCCGTTGATTTGATGATTGGTTGTTTGAAAACGGTTCTTGAACCTTTAATCTCCATAACATAGAGACCATCCGGAAGGTTTTTCAAATCAACCTTTGCGGATGGTGATCCGGAAAAAACTTTCGCACCCGTCGGACTGTATACGTTCACTTCCAAAACCTCTTCGCCCGTTAACGACATCCATTGAAAGTGGCCGGCACTGGGATTGGGGAAAATCTTCCAGCCCTCTTGAACACTCTCTACGGCTGGCGCAGCCGAAACAGGCGTCAGGTTGCCCGACCAAACACCTCTTCCAAAAGTGAAAACAAAAAGCCGGTTATCGGTTGTCCTTAATCGAATATCATAGACGGTAACCGGCGGTATGGTGTTGTCGCGACTCCATGTGTTACCACCATCCTCGGTAAACCATAAACCATACTCCGTTCCAATAAAAATAACTGAATCGGGGTTGTTGGGGTCGACCTCCACACTATACACATGGTGCTCTTGGCTCAAATTGCCACTGATGTCGGTCCAAACAGGACTATTCCCATCAACCCCATCGATCCGCCAAACCCTCGGTGAGATTCCGGGGTCGCGAATGCCCGCATACAACACACCGCTGTTGGTGGGGTGCCTTTTCAAATCATGGATGCGTGCCGTGGGAAACAATACGGATGGGGAGAATGAAGATAGATTGGTTTCTGAACCCACAGTGGCATTCAAGGCATCATTGATGCGCAAAAACAGCCCTTTGGTGCCTCCCACATACACATCCGGTGCGGTGGATTGGGAAAGCTCGATGGCATAGGGATGCGGACTGTTGTTGCCTCCGGCATAAGAGTTGGTAACCTGCGACCACGTATCTCCTCTGTTAGCAGACCTCCACACATGATCACGCGTACAAAGGAATAGTTGGTCGCCGTTGAGGTAATTCATCTCCAACCGGCAATCATACCAGACGTCATCATCCACATTGCCATCGCCATCATTGTCGAGTCCAGATAATGCAGGTGTTAAAGTTGGATAGTTGTTCAGGAAATTGTCGCTGCGCATTACGTTTCCGAAGTCGCCCATGGCGTAGGCAACGTTGTTTTGCTGTTGATGGATGTGGCAATACTTGCCGTCGATGCCGTAGTTGTTGAGTGTTTGAAAAGTGGCCGAGCCGTTGCGGTTCAACTTGAACTTGTTGTCTTGTGATCCGATGAACACGTCATCCCCGTAAGGGAAAAAACCACCTCCCCAGACCTGCACCGTATGGTAGCCTTCAATCAAACCGGTGTGCGTTACGGTGTCATTGAAGAATGTGAACTTCGACAATCCCTGGTCGTGGCCGGCATAAAAAACCTGAGGATTGTTGGAAGCGAACAGATACCGATGCTGATCAATGTAAGGGTATTGCAGATAGACATAGGATTGTCCGCCATCCAAGGAGTAAGATCCCTGTGCGCCCCCTACAATAATCACGTCGGGGTTATCGGGCTTCACGGCGATGCTCAACATGTAGTCGGCATAAGGGAAAAAGCCGACGTTTTCAGGGTTGGTAATAGCAAACCATGTCAGCCCTCCATCGATGGATTTGAGCATGGCGGCCAAACCGCTGGTCATGGATTGCACGGAGTCGGATAAAACGGCATACATGATGTCAGGGAAGCTGTCGCATACCGCCACCTCAATCCTACTGAATCCGTTGAAAGGTGTTCCTGTTGATTTTACATAAGTGCCCGAATCACCCGAGGCGGAAAGGTAAATGCCGTCATAACTCACCGTGATCAGCACGGCTCCGTTATGAAGACACTTGACATCACTCACCGCTTTGCCATTGAAAAAAACGCTTTGAAAATCATCGCCGGCATTGGTGCTGCGATAAACGCCGTTTTCAGCGGTGGCCACATAAATCGTAGAATCATCCATTCGCGAATGACTCATATCATACACCAAACTGAAGCCGGTGTTCGCAGTGGAAGGCAATTGATTGAATGTGTTGCCATGATCCGTCGAGCGATAAATGCCCGACCCTGTATCGCGGATCTTTCGGTTTTTATATTCACCGGTTCCATAATAAATCACGTCAGCATTCAACGGATTTTGTTCAATACAGGTGATGTTCATGCCCGTGGAAAAATCATCGACCGGCATCCATTGGGTTCCTCCGTTCATACTTTTCCAAAGCCCTCCAGTGGTGGAGCCTGCAAAAAGCAGGTTCGGGTTTACACGATCATTCAAGATGGCCCGTGTTCTGCTGGACGCATTGTCGGGGCCCAGGAACTGCACATTCACCAACGGACTCGTTGCAGCTGTTGAACGAGGCGCCCGGGTGCCACGCTCCAACATTTGATCTAAAAAGGATCGATCAACGGGGCTGGATAATTTCGATGGCTCGCCGGCAAAGATTTGTTTACCACTTCGCCGCTGGCCCTGTGCTGCATTTGTCCAAAACAAAAACACCATGAAAAAAACGAAAGAGGACAATGGGCGCATGGGTTCTATTGAAACACCTTACAAAGGTATGACAAAGTTTCTGGATATTCCATTGTTAACAACTGATTATTAGCGTGTTATTAACGATGCGCGGCTCCCATTTTACGGATTGCGATTGTTATCTTTGTTCAAAATACCTGAGTTTGTGGAAGCCGTTGCCCATCCTACACAATACGAGATCAAGTTGCCCCAGTTCGAGGGCCCTTTTGACCTGTTATTGTTTTTCATCGAGCGCGACGAGTTAGATATCCACAACATCCCGATTTCCACCATCACCAACGACTTCTTTGAGTATATCCGCCATGCGGAAGCGATGAATATTGAATTAGCCAGTGAGTTCATCCTCGTGGCCAGTACGCTCATGCGCATCAAAGCGAAGATGTTGTTGCCGCGTTTGCCCAAAGACGAGCAAGGCAACGAGATCGATCCCCGACAGGATTTGGTGCGACAGCTGTTGGAGTACAAGCAATACAAAGAGGCCTCTGAGGAACTGAAGCGCATGGAGGAAGAGCGCGCCATGAAAATCGAGCGTGGCAACATCTCTTCCGAACTGTCCTCTATCGCCATGCACGCCGATGGCTCCAATTATCAAGCAGAGCTGAATGCGCTTACGTTGTTCAAGCTGATGGTGACGTTCGAAAAAGTGATGGAGCGCTTCCGATACAACGAAGAGCGCAAGAGCCATACTGTTGTGCGTTATCCGTTCACCATTGAAGGGGAGCGGGAAAACATACGGCGCCTGGTACGCTTAAAATCCAATGTAACGTTCCTCGACCTGTTCTCCGCATGCCAATCGAAAGTGCATGGGTGTTTCATCTTCTTGGCATTGCTCGATTTGCTGCAAATCAGGGCCATTTTCATTTCCATTGGAGAGGGCTTCAACAACTTCCACCTGACAGAAACCCCCATAGAGTCCGAAGCCGAGCCGGATGCAAATTAACGGCCATCCGCTGACGAATGTCCAGAAGGCGGAAACCATTTGTTTGCCGGCTTGTTTCACCAACATCTAACATCCCTGAAAAGGATCGAAAAAGCAATCCATGACGGATATTATCGATTTCATAAAAAACCTTGCCGATGCGGAGTGGATCATCACCAACGGCGGGCTTTATCTGGTGATGTTGATCGTTTTTGCTGAAACAGGATTGTTCGTAGGATTCTTTCTTCCGGGAGACTATCTACTGTTCATCACCGGCATGATCGTTGCCAATTCGATGTATCCGTTCGACCACAGTTGGTCAAACCTGCTCTTTTGGAATACGATGATTACGGTTTGCGCCATCTCTGGCAATTTTGTGGGATACTGGTTTGGCAACAAATCCGGGCCCCTACTTTTTGAGCGCAAAGACTCGCTTTTGTTCAAGAAAAAACATTTGGAGCAAGCCCGTGCATTTTATGAAAAAAAGGGTGGTAGCGCTATTGTGATCGCCCGTTTCCTGCCCATCGTTAGGACCTTCGCCCCCATTGTGGCCGGAGTGGTGAAAATGGATTTCAAAAAGTTTGTTCGATATAACTTTATTGGCGCCGTAGTTTGGGTTTTCAGTCTGGTGTCGCTGGGATTTGTACTGGGCGAGAATGCGTTTGTGAAGGAATACATCGACAAAATCGTGATTGGGATTATTGTGGTAACTACGTTCCCCGTGCTGTGGAAAATCATCCGTTTTAAGAAATAACTGAGTCCTCGCCGTTTGCGAGTATAAGTACGATTTTTTAGAACACTGATTAAGCGGATGGTGCCGATAATCGCGAATTATAATGCCGTAAACTAGTTAAATCCGTGCACATCCGTCTGATCCGCCCCATCCGTGTTCGCCTTCACTTTTTCGGCAAGGTTGTTGCTAATATTGATTGCCAATTAACGAATCCTTAACTTTACATCCTCACTATCAAGACCATGAAACAACTGTTAGCAGCCCTGATGATCGCACTTTCGGGCTTTACCGCTCAAGCACAAAGCATTCCCGACGTTAAAGTAAAAAATATGGAAGGTGCCACCGTATCCACTAGCACCATCCTCAACGAAGGCAAGCCCATGATCATCAGTTTCTGGGCCACTTGGTGTAAGCCCTGCATCAAGGAGTTGGAAACCATTCATGAGGTTTATGCCGACTGGGTAGCTCAAACCGGCGTGAAGCTGGTGATCGTTTCCATCGAT
>JBMTLM010000016.1:0-14027 GCA_049431185.1 Bacteroidia bacterium
ACGCTTACGTTGAAAACACCCGTGGAGGTGCCAGGGAATCCGGTAGCCTGGGAAACCCAGATTCCACCTTGAGCCAGAGCCGTAACAATACCACTCAGGCAAAGCAATACGCTTAGTAATGTTCTTTTCATTCTTTTAGATAGGATTTAATGGTTATTTGACTCAAAAATAGGAGTTATTCATCATTCACGAGCATCCTAACACCTAATTAAAGCCATTGATATTCAAGCATATAAAGATCATTCGTGAATGCCTACGTGCCGAAGACTCAATAAACGTTTAATACACGCATGGATTCAATCCATGTTCTATATTGGCCTTTGCAATTGTTTTCAAAATTGCACTTTTCGAATTGAACCCTTTTTCTTCATTCCCCTTAGTCAAGGTCATATTTCCAATTGCAGCGGCGTACTGCCTTTTGATGTTTATAGAGGTTGATCATGCGTTATTGAAGAAACTAAAGCTATGGCATGTCTGGACAGCCATGGTGATTGCCGTGTTTCTCATGCGGATGAAGGCATCCAACTTGGGTATACATCTATCGCTATTGATGATTGGTTGTATCATCCGTTTGGTATATCAACCGATTTTGACCAATCCAAACCATTATACCAATTTCAATTGGTTTCAAAACAATACCGTTTGTATCGGAAAGGTTTCAAGTCATCCTGTGCATACCGCCAATGGTAAAAGGTTTCATGTGCAGATGCAGTATGCATTGAATGAGGGTAAATATTTTCCCGTCGTGGGTTTATTGTTGCTACAATCCAAATCGCATGAGCAAGTGGAGGCCATTCAAATGGGTTCAACAATTGGTTTCACAATCAAATTTAAACAAAACCCTGCAGCTTGGTTTCCGCTTTCCTTCAATTGGAAGTCACATCTGAGCGCACAGGGCATATATCATGAGGCAATGATTCAAGATGGCCATTGGAGCATCCTACAAGAGCCAAAGGGATTATACCGAATATCCAATGGCTTGCGCAATCAGGTTGTCGAAGCCCTATCCAATCGTATTCAAGACATCAAGCACCTAGGTATTATTTCCGCTCTGTTAATGGGTAATGAGGATTTTCTAGATCAGGAAACAGAAAGCAAGTTCGCGACCGCAGGTGTACTTCATGTGCTCTGCGTATCGGGCATGCATCTTGTAATATTGTACGGAATAATATCCGGCATGCTTAAACCAATGATGCAGCCGGGCAGGAAATCACGCCATCTGGTATTTCCCTGCATGATGGTCATTATTTGGTTTTATGCATTGTTTACCGGATTAAGTCCCTCCATTACCCGGGCTGCGTCGATGACGACTTTCATCATCCTTTGTCAATGGGTTCAAAAAAGATCCAATATCACAAATATGCTATCGGCCTCTGTACTACTATTGTTTTGTTTACAACCGAATATTTTCTTAAGTGCAGGATTTCAATTATCATTTTTGGCTGTTTGTGGCATATTTTACATCAAACCTGCAATGGATGGCTTGTTGAGTCCTTCCACCAAACCATTGAAGTGGTTGTGCGAAATGACAACCGTTACGTTGGCCGCTCAAATTGCAACAACACCTTTAAGCCTTTTTCTGTTCGGTCAATTTCCAAATTGGTTTTTATTATCGAACCTAATCATTGTTCCCATTTCAACTTTGGTGATGTATGGTGGAATGGCCTTGGTGACCTGCTCAAACATCCCATATCTCAATGAAATCACCACTTGGATTACAAATTTCAGTTTGGAAATGCTTACCTGTTGTATCGATTTTTTTGCACAATTGCCTTATGCGGTAACACGTGATATACATTTTGACATCTACAATTTGACATTTGCTTACCTATGCATGATATCGGTCATCATGATCATTCATAAGGCGAGTTATATAAATATACTGATTTGCCTTTTGAGCTTTTGTTTATTGACCGGAACCTACCTTAAATCAATCCTGTTTCAATCACCTTCAAATCTTCAGTTCATAACGGCCATCAAATCGGAACCGGTGCTGGTCATCAAGCATAATGCAACTGCGCAAGTGATTTTTACAGAAAAAGTATCCACGGAAGCACAGCTTTCAATGAAAAGCATCTTGAAAACAAAGCATAACATACATCAAATCAAGTTTATTCGCATCCCCATGGATCACTTCCTTGTTCGTCAATACCAACTATTAGTGGTTCCAAACTGGAAGCCTAATCTCAGGTTTAATAACACGGATCCCAAGGCCGCAGCTGTAAAAACATTGGTTATTTTGAACAGTCCACCAAACAATCTAACCAGCATTTTGAAATCCCTACCGAATTTAGAGTATATCGTCGTTAAAAACACCAACACGATATCCTCCAAAGATCGCAAATGGCTCTTGGAACAGGGTGTTCAATGTCATCCACTAAGGGAATCCGGTTTCTACCCGTTGCAATTATAGGTCACCAAAATCCAATACTGCATTTAATCGGACTCCTTTTTCAGTTGATTTCACCGAACATATCGTGTTCACTGGGTCATGCTCCAAAAACAAAATGAAGTCGTTTTGAGCGGCTTCTTCCATGAACCGTGACTTTTCATCCAATGTAATCAATGGTCGAGTATCATAGGCCATAACATAAGGTACAGGAATATGACCAACCGTAGGCAATAAATCTGCCATATAAACCACCGTTTTGCCTTTGTAATCTAGGTGTGGTATCATCATGCCATCCGTATGCCCGTTAAAATATTTGACCTTGAAACCCGGGAATAATTCCGCACCATCATGCGTGAATTTAAGTTGTCCACTTTCCTGAATCGGTAGGATGTTTTCCTTTAAAAACGATGCTTTTTCACGCGCATTGGGCTGCGTGGCCCATTTCCAATGGTTTTCATTGCTCCAATATATGGCGTTTGGAAAAGTGGGCTCGAATCCGTCAATTGTTTTGCTTCGGCGAATGCTGCCGCCACAATGATCAAAATGTAAATGGGAGAGAAAGACGTCGGTGATGTCATTTAAACCAAAACCCGCTAGATGCAGGGATTTTTCCAATGTATCCTCGCCATGCAGATAATAATGACCGAAGAACTTTGCATCTTGCTTGTCGCCGATACCATTATCAATAAGCACCAGCCGATCCTCATATTCCACAAGCAGGCATCGCATGGCCATGTCAATCATATTATTGGAGTCGGCCGGGTTGGTCTTATGCCAAATGGATTTAGGAACCACCCCGAACATGGCGCCACCGTCCAATTTGAAATACCCGGCATTGATGGAATGAAGCTTCATGGATTTATGTATTGAATGTTACTTGGTTTTCGCGATGCAATATTAACCAAACAATGTTGATTAGTAAGGGAATGGAACGATATCGAAGTGGATTCACTGCTTACATTTACCGAGTTGATACGACCCTAACATCTGATACCTTGAAGCATATTCATTTCATAGCCATCGGCGGTGCGGCCATGCACAATCTGGCCCTGGCCTTACATGAAAATGGGAACCGCGTAACCGGTTCCGATGATGAAATCAAGGAGCCATCGCTTTCCCGACTCCAAAACGCAGGGTTGCTTCCGGACAGCATTGGCTGGTATCCTGAAAAGCTGGATGCTCGACCCGATGTGGTTATTCTAGGGATGCACGCACGAGCCGACAACCCAGAGTTATTAAGAGCTGTTGAGTTAAGTCTGAAGGTGATGTCATTTCCTGAGTTCCTGTATGAGCACTCTACAAACAAAAAGCGGGTGGTGATTGGAGGATCCCACGGAAAAACCACCATCACTTCCATGGTGATGCATGTTTTAAGGGAAGCTCAGGTCGACTTCGACTATATGGTTGGTTCTACTGTGCAAGGATTCACCACCATGGTCCGGTTAACGCACACCGCACCAGTCATTATCCTGGAAGGCGATGAATATCTTTCTTCACCCATTGATCGACGACCTAAATTCCACTTGTATCAAGCCGACATTGGCTTGATTTCAGGAATAGCGTGGGATCATATCAATGTGTTTCCAACCTTTGAAAACTATGTGGAGCAGTTCCGCATTTTTGCTGCAGGAATACCCACCACCGGATCCCTGATTTACTTTAATGAGGATGAAAGCTTGGCAACCATCGTCAATGACCTGAAAGCCCGTATTCCAACCATTTCCTATGGTGTACCCAAGTACCGAATTGAAAATGGTGTTTCAATAGTAGAGGTGGATGGTACTGCCATGCCGGTGGCTGTTTTTGGAAAGCATAATCTAGCCAACTTGGAAGCTGCTCGAAACGTATGTGGATTACTAGGAGTTAAGCCGATTGATTTCTACCGATTTGCACAAAGCTTCAAAGGTGCGGGAAGACGGCTTGAGATGGTAGGGGAGGACTCAAACCGCACATTGTTCAGGGATTTTGCCCACTCACCTTCTAAACTGAAAGCCACCATTTCCGCCGTGCGGGAACAATATCCCGACCGAAAACTGGTTGCCTGTTTCGAATTGCACACCTTTAGCAGCTTGAGCGACGGATTCCTTGACCAATATGCAGGCACGATGTCGGAAGCGGATGTAGCCATAGTATATTTCAATCCGGAGGTGATTGCACATAAAAAAGTGAAGCCCATATCCGCAGATCGGGTTCGGCATTCCTTTAAAAAGCCAGGATTGATGGTATTCACCAACCCTGATGATTTAAACCAATTCCTGCTTTCTCAATTCAATCCCTCATCAGTCATGACCATGATGAGCTCCGGAACTTTTGATGGTATTGATTTATCAGGATTATTAAAACAAAATCCGCTTAGCCAATAAGTCAATTGGTAGCATGAAAATCCAAAGTTGAATGAAAAGTTGGCCCTTAAGGTTTACGATAAACCACCATTACACTGTGGCCAGTAATCTTGTTTCTAAATAGATTTGCTATAGGTCGCAACAACAAATGCAATCTTAACTTCCAAAAAGCCTTTGTAAAAAACCTGATTCCAAAAAATAATCGGTCAACCCTGTTAAACAAGTAGGTGTCGCGGTTCAATTGCATCAAGGGTTCCTTCATGGTTTGTTCCACATTGAACCCCATCAATCCGCCAATATTGGATAATGATACCGGCGTAAACAAATTTAGATGGTGAGGAGGCATGTTCAGCACCTTGCTGTACATGACATTATGCCTAAGGTATTGGGCGTCGTTGTTGGGTACCGCAACCAACAACACTCCACCTGGCTTGAGCAATTTAAATGAATCCTCGAAAAGTCCTTTGATATTGGATACGTGCTCGAACACCTGAAATGAGCAAACTACATCATAATGGTTGGGATGTGAAATTGAATGCGTGTGAGAATCTTCGGCAATCAAATGAATTCCTGATGCATTTGCATCCTCAACCGCTTTTTGATTCAATTCAAGACCCACATATTGTGCATCGGGTCGGTGCGTCATCAGATATTTACCAAAAAAACCGGAGCCGGCACCAATCTCACAGATGGAGTGATGATTTTGAATATAGGACAGTGCCTCCTTGTTTTCCCATCGCTCGGTTTGGTAATACCAAGCTCCTTGGGCTAACGATTCGTAGAATGCGGAATCTCCATCCAATCCCATGGGTGCAAAAAACTCCAAACCCGTGATTGGACATTGATGAATCGAAATCTCATCCAGTCCGGCGAAAAACCTGGTGACATCGGTCTGAAAATAGGTTTGGTATAACTGTATGATCTCCTGGGTACGAACGGATTCAACCTTGGGACACAAAACTGATGTATCAAAAGGCGAGCATACGTTCATAGCCATCAAATCTAGTGCAATTTTAAGAATTCATAGACACCAAGAACTCTTCGTTGGATTTGGTGCCGCGCATGCGATCCAACAAGAATTCCATGGCCTCCATAGGATTCATATCGGCCAAGTGATTCCTTAGAATCCACATCTTTTGTAGCATTTCCTTATCGAGCAACAAGTCTTCTCGACGAGTTGATGAGGCAATCAAATCAATAGCTGGATAAACACGCTTATTGGAGAGCTTACGGTCGAGCTGGAGTTCCATATTGCCGGTACCTTTGAATTCCTCGAAAATCACCTCATCCATTTTAGAACCGGTATCGATCAATGCGGTGGCAATAATGGTGAGCGAACCGCCCTTTTCAATTTTACGAGCAGCACCAAAGAATCGCTTGGGCTTGTGCAGTGCATTGGCATCCACACCTCCGGACAGGATTTTACCTGATGCAGGTGCAACGGTGTTGTAAGCGCGAGCTAGACGGGTGATGGAATCCAACAGGATTACTACATCGTGACCAGATTCCACCATTCTTTTGGCCTTTTCCATTACAATGTTGGCAATCTTCACATGGCGTTCAGCAGGCTCATCAAAGGTAGAAGCAACCACCTCGGCATTTACACTCCGAGCCATATCGGTAACCTCTTCCGGTCTCTCGTCGATCAGCAAAATGATGAGATATACCTCCGGATGGCTGGCGGCAATGGCGTTGGCCACTTCCTTCAGCAACACGGTTTTTCCCGTTTTGGGCTGTGCCACGATCAAGGCACGCTGACCTTTACCAATGGGGGTGAACATATCCATTACGCGGGTACTGTAGTTAGCGCCATCGGGAGCCAACTTCAGTTTTTCGTAGGGGAACAATGGTGTCAAGTGATCGAACGGGACACGATCGCGCACGATCGCAGGATCCTGACCATTGATGTACTCCACCCGAACCAAAGGATAATATTTTTCGCCTTCACGGGGAGGACGCACGGAACCCAAAACGGTATCGCCGGTTTTGAGGCCATATGACTTCACCTGAGATTGGGTCACAAACACGTCATCGGGTGAAGCGAGATAGTTGTAATCTGATGATCTCAAGAATCCGAACCCTTCAGGCATCAATTCCACCACACCTTCACAGTTGATCAAAGTATCAAACTCATTGATGGTGGGTTCCATGGGTCGACGCTCTCGGGATTGAAACGACTCACGATGACCATGCTGATGATGTTCCCTGGCTGTGCTTGGTTCAGGATGACTTTTTTCAAATGTTACTCGGGCGGGAGCGGGTGTAGGCACAGATACGGGTTCAGGCCTGGAAACGGTTTCCATGGGCTCGGATGCTGCCAACGGTAACTGAGTTTGTAGAGCAGCGGCCGGTTGATCGTCGGCTGACTTGGGAGGTGCAATCCGACGCCTTTTCAAACGCGATGCATCTTCACCTGAATCATTTTCTTCTGAGGAAATCGGTGCTGATGCTTTAACAGGTGCAGATTTGACCGTTTCCTTTTGAGGGACTTCGATTGCATCAGACGAATCAGGATTGGCTGCCTGATGATCGATGATTTTGTAAATGATTTCTTGCTTCTTGAGGCCGTCAATGCCAACAACTTTGAGCTTTTTTGCAAGCTCCTTTAACTCCGGAAGGAGTTTTTCATTCAATGAGTCTATCGTATACATTAATTCAGAATAATCATCCATTTCAGTTTGTCCAAAGACAAACATTTAAACCCATAAATACTTCTTTGGAAGTCGACTGAGTATGTTTTTTGAGGGGGAAACCGCCTTGGAAAATAATGCGGTAGCGTTTTAGAACAATCGATGGGCGAGCCAAAGACACTGCAATATTAAGACTAGAATCGCCGAAAAGCAATTTTTGGTGAATTTATTTATTGAATCATTGTAGCGTACATGAGTGGTTCAGAAGGCCTAATTTTGTAAATCAACCTTAAAACCTATGATTCAAAGAATACAATCCTTGATTTTAGTTGGGGTAGTAGCCATTTCCGTTCTTGTCTTTTTTATTCCATTAGGAGAAAAACAGGACCCTACCGGTACCCTTCAGCAACTAATGGTTTTCAACCATATCGAGCTGATCATCATTAATGCAATAATCTGTGCAGTAAGCATATATACCATACTGATGTACCACAAAAGAACACTTCAGATGAAGTTATGCAGGCTAGGTTCATTAGTGTCGGTAGCCCATTTGGTGGTGGCATTTTTGCTGGCTGAAGAGATGGTAGGAAAAGGTAAGGTTCACTATTTGATTGGTACATATCTCACGGCTTTACAGCCGGTCTTGTTTTTTGTAGCCCGGAAATTCATTTGGAAGGATGAACAATTGGTAAAATCGGCTGATCGAATCCGATAAGGGGACATGTGTCCTATTTGTAGATTATTATGTTAAACTAAGAGGTCGAGATAAGCCCTTTCTTCGGGACGGGTCTATAAAATTCGCCCCATACCAATTATGCTTTGGCCTGAGCAGCCAATAGCGTTTTCCCAACAATATTCATAGAAAGTTCTGCAGCAAGCCATGGCCGTAAGCGGATGTATTTCCTGGATGGGGGATAGCACCGACCGCATAATAAACTATGGGTTTATGGTCCAACAATGAACCCAGATGATCCGGCAAGAACCATGGCAAGCGTTGAAAGTGTAATATCTGAAAGCACCTTCAATGACTTTTTGATTAATTGTGCAATCCTAAAAACAATCATGTTAAAACTTTGCGGGACGTCGACCACAGGTATTGTGTTGTTAACGGTAGCGTTCCTTTACCAATTCGCTGTTGGTCACCCATCATGTTCCCACCCCTTTAGTCCTATAATTAATATTATGTTAAATATATAATATATTGAAAATGGGGATATTACTCCCCATTTGGCGAAAATCACCATACTATTATTTTTCTTCCATCTTCTTTTTAATGGCTGAAGACTTCTCCAGCAACCCTAGCCTAGCATACAACTGCTTCAGGGATTCCATGGTGCTCATATCCTTCGGATTGATCTCATGAGCCTTTTCCAAGTACGGCATGGCTTCACGGAACTTGGCCTCATATTTAGCCTTGGCAGCATCATATTCCTTGAATTTATTGGGCGGTAAATTATTAGCAGCATTCACCATTTCAGCCGCTTGGTTAAAATACATCGCGCCAAGATTGTAATTGGCATCAAAGTAACTGCTATTCAATTCTATAGCTTTAATATATGATTGAGCTGCCACATCTTTATTACCCATTTTGTCAAACAGGGTACCTTTAGCAAAATGCAAGTTCGCATTGGTTGGGTCTCCGGCGATAGCTACTTCAATCAATTCACTAGCTTCTTTCACCTTGTCACTACCTAAGTACAAATCTAGTTGAGATATAATTAACTTGTTATCAGCAGGAAAAACCTTTCTTCCTTCAGTAATGGTTTTGATAGCTCCAGCCATATCACCTTCCTTTTTTTGAATATTGGCCAAGCTCAAAAACACCAAAGGATCTTTTTGATCAACTGCCAAAATCTTTTGATAGTAGGTTTTAGCCACGTCCAACTTACCCAAACGCTCAGCACACAAGGCGCTGTTTTGCAAAGCATTCATATCATTTGTGCGGATTTTTAACACCCACTCAAACGAATTCAGGGCCCGGTTAAAATCCTTGGCATTAAACTCATCCAAACCACGATTGAAAAAGTCACCCGACAAGGCCGCAATGTTTTGATTCACTTCATCTTTAAACTCGTAATTGGGATCGATTTCCAAAGCCTTTTTATATGATTCATAGGCTTTTTCCAAGGCCATTTCATCCAGGTTACCATACTTGGCATGCTTGTAGATTTTCTGGTAGATGAGTCCCCGGTAATACCATGTCTTGGGCTTCCCCATGGTTGATTCATGCACAGAAGCATCGTCGATATTTGACTTCGCCTTGTCCAACATTTCGTACTCAGGCTTATAGTAATTCCAAGCACTTACCACCTTATTTTGCTGGGCTATCACTGGGCTTGAGGCCAAAACTAAAGCTGTAAATAAAGTTTTAAAATGATTCATATTGAAATATTTATATTATTTTTCAAAGTTAGTTCTCAGGGTTTGCCTCATCAGACTCATGACCGTCTTGTGGATTCTCTGAACCTGTCTCTGTGTCAAATTCCGTACCGAAATCTGATCCGATGCCAGCAGCATCACCCTCACCAACCACCTGGTCCAAAGTTTCTTCAACTTCAGCCAAGGCTTGATCGATTCTGGCAACCGAGGCAATTTGATCCTCCTCATTCAACCGGATCACCCTGACACCTTGCGTAGCCCTACCCATTACCCGAATATCCTTGATCGGCATTCGAATACAGATACCCGACTTGTTAATGATCATCAATTCATCATTCTCAAAAACGGATTTAATGGCCACCAGATTACCCGTTTTATCTGTAATATTCAGTGTTTTAACCCCTTTCCCACCTCGATTGGTGACGCGGTAATCATCCAGGTCGGTGCGCTTTCCGTACCCGTTTTCGGATACTACCAAAATGGTTTCTGATTGACTGTCATTTACACAAACCATCCCAACAACCTCGTCCTGCTCATCACCTAGAGTCACACCTCTGACTCCTGTGGCATTACGTCCCATTGGACGAACCGTTGATTCGTTGAAACGAATGGCCCTTCCTGATTTCAATGCCATCAATATTTCAGAGCGTCCACTGGTCAGGCGTGCCTCCAATAACTGGTCCTCTTCCCTGATGTTGATGGCAATGATGCCACTTTGACGAACTCTGGAATACGCTTCCAAAGAGGTCTTTTTGATTGTTCCATCCTTGGTGCACAGAATGATATAGTTGTTGTTTAAGTACTCCTCATCGGTCAGATTTTTCACATTGATGAATGCCTTCACCTTGTCATCCGCAGGCATACTGATGATGTTCTGGATGGCCCTCCCCTTGCCTGTACGATCGCCCTCAGGTATCTCGAAGGCCCTCAACCAATAACATCTTCCTTTTTCCGTGAAGAGCAGGATATAATTGTGGTTAGTGGCTACAAACAGGTACTCAACAAAATCCTCATCCCGGGTGGAAGCCCCTTTGAGTCCCTTACCCCCTTTGGCTTGGATCCTGTATTCATTCAAAGGCGTACGCTTGATGTACCCCATGTGGGAGATGGTGATTACCACTGCATCATCTGCAATGATATCCTCCATGGAAATCTCATCGGCAGCATAAACGATTTCCGTTCGACGATCATCACCGTATTTGGAACGCATTTCAGACATTTCATCCTTCAAAATCTGCATGCGAAGGATTTCACTATCAAGGATTTCCTTGTAATGAGCAATCATCTTCATCAATTCGTTGTATTCTTCACGGATTTTATCCCGCTCCAAGCCTGTAAGGCGCTGCAAACGCATTTCCAAAATCGCCTTGGATTGAATTTCCGTCAAGCCAAATGACTCCATCAGTCCGGTTTTTGCCACATCAGGCGTGTCCGATTTACGGATCAAGGCAATGACTTCATCCAAATGGTCTAAAGCGATCAACAGACCCTCCAGAATGTGAGCCCGTTTTTCAGCCTCGTTCAAATCAAAACGAGTTTTACGGATGAGCACTTCATGGCGGTGCTCAACAAATTGGGCAATCAAATCTTTCAGATTCAACATCACGGGTCGACCAGCAGACAATGCGATGTTATTTACTGAAAATGAGGATTGAAGGCCTGTGTACTTGAATAGATTATTCAATACAACAGCGGCTTGGGCATCACGGTGAATGTCATAAACAACGCGCATGCCGTCGCGGTCCGATTCATCTCGGATATCGGTAATGCCCTCCAACTTCTTCTCATTTACCAAGTCTGCCGTTTTCCTGATCATGTCGGCTTTGTTGGTCAAGTATGGTATCTCAGTTACGATGATGCGTTCCTTACCATTATCAAGCGTTTCGATGTTGGTCCTGGCGCGCATCACAACCCTTCCCCTGCCTGTTAACAATGCTTCCCTGACTCCGTTGTAACCGTAAATGATACCTCCTGTGGGGAAATCTGGAGCCTTCACAAATTGAAGCAGATCCTCCACTGGAATGTCCTTGTTGTCGATATATGCCATGGTGGCATCCAGCACTTCGGACAGATTATGGGGTGCCATGTTGGTAGCCATTCCAACGGCAATTCCTGAAGCGCCGTTCACCAACAAATTGGGTATTTTGGAGGGCAACACGGTTGGCTCCTGCAAGGTATCATCGAAGTTCAATCGGAAATCAACAGTTTCTTTATCGATATCCGCTAACATCTCCTCAGCAATCTTTTTGAGCCTTGCCTCTGTGTATCGCATGGCCGCCGGACTGTCACCGTCTACTGAACCGAAATTTCCTTGCCCATCGACCAAAGGATAACGCAGTGACCATTCCTGCGCCATACGAACCATTGCATCGTAAACGGAACTGTCGCCATGAGGGTGATATTTAGCCAATACCTCCCCTACGATCCTGGCAGACTTTTTATAGGCGCGATTTGACAACACGCCCAAGTCCAACATTCCGTAGAGCACACGGCGATGCACGGGCT
The DNA here is from genome assembly GCA_049431185.1 of Bacteroidia bacterium. GTDB lineage: Bacteria > Bacteroidota > Bacteroidia > AKYH767-A > OLB10 > JALRAP01. The sequence goes on from JBMTLM010000016.1 coordinate 12,249, forward strand.
TCAAACCATCCCTTACATCCGGCAAGGCTCGCGAAACAATTACCGACATCGAATAATCGATGTATGCGGTTTTCATTTCCTCTTCAATATTGATCCGAACGATCTTTTCTCCTGTTGACATATGTTCTGTTAATATGTTTTAAGACTATAAATAGAGTGCACTTATGTGTGTGGACACTGACCAAATGTCACACTGTTTTTACAACAACTATGACAAGTAACCAATGCTTTGAATTTCAGTAATCTAACCTGCCTGTGAAGGCTAGTTTTCAGACATTCATAAATCACTTTCGAATGTATTGAAATTATGGCATGTTTTGTGTTGAAAAATCCGTAATAATATCAACATTCAAATCCTTTTTGGGGGATTGATTCAGAGTATGTTTGTGATGGAGTTACATGAAATTACGCGTACTAGAACATTTTCCAAAAAGCTTCGTTAAAACCTGAAAAACCAATATCCAAATGGAAGCAAAATTTTCACCTCGAGTAAAGGACGTCATCCAATACAGCAAAGAGGAAGCCGTACGACTCGGTCACGAATACATCGGCACTGAACACTTATTGTTGGGCTTGATTCGTGAAGGCGAAGGCATGGCCATTAAGATTTTAAAATCCTTAAATATCAACCTTGGGGAACTTCGAAAGGCAGTAGAAAACGCGGTACGGGGCACCTCAGGTGCCGGCGCTCGTACGGTGAATCTGCCGTTGACCAAACAGGCTGAAAAAGCACTCAAGATTACCTACCTAGAAGCCAAAATATACCGTTCCGACATTATCGGCACAGAGCATCTGTTATTGGCGATCCTAAAGGATGAGGATAACATTGCGACCCAGATCCTGAACCAATATGGAGCCAATTACGATATCCTCCGTGAGGAGCTCGATATGTTCCGCTCCAATATGCGTTCCGAGTCACCTCAAAACCCATCTGACGATGATCCTTATTCCAAGGATGATGATGGTCCAAGTATGAATCCAACCAAGAAAGCGGGCGATTCGAAATCGAAGACCCCCGTATTAGACAATTTCGGACGGGATCTAACCAAAGCTGCTGAAGAAGGAAAATTGGATCCCATCGTGGGTCGCGAAAAGGAAATCGAGCGCGTATCCCAAATCTTATCCCGCCGCAAGAAAAACAACCCCATCCTGATCGGAGAACCCGGGGTGGGTAAATCAGCCATCGCTGAGGGTTTAGCTCTGCGAATCGTTCAACGCAAGGTTTCCCGCATTCTCTTCAATAAACGTATCGTCACCCTAGATCTTGCCTCATTGGTGGCCGGCACCAAATATCGCGGCCAGTTTGAAGAGCGCATGAAAGCCGTGATGAACGAATTGGAGAAATCCCCTGATGTAATCCTCTTCATTGATGAGATTCACACCATTATCGGTGCCGGCGGCGCCAGTGGTTCTCTTGACGCCAGTAACATGTTCAAACCTGCCCTGGCCCGTGGCGAAATCCAATGCATCGGAGCAACCACGCTCGATGAATACCGCCAGTACATCGAGAAAGATGGCGCCCTGGATCGCAGATTCCAAAAGGTTATCGTTGATCCCACCTCCGTGGATGAAACCATCGAAATCCTTCATAACATCAAGGAAAAGTATGAAGATCACCACCACGTTAACTACACCGAAGAAGCCATCAAGTCCTGCGTGACCTTAACTTCAAGGTATATCACCGACCGCTTCTTGCCAGACAAGGCCATCGATGCCTTGGACGAGGCCGGTAGCCGAGTACACATTTCCAACATCCATGTTCCAGAGAACATCATCGAG